>CAIJLV010000175.1 GCA_903821635.1 uncultured Verrucomicrobiota bacterium
CCACCCACGGTTTATGGTGCCAACGGCGGGACTTGCTCCCGCCGTTTTGCTTTTGGGCCGTCCCCAAGTAGCCCGCCGACGCCCCCACCCCGGCAGGCTCAGGCCACCAACCCCTGGATCACCTTGCCCGACAAGTCGGTCAGCCGGTAGTCGCGGCCGGCGTTGCGGAAAGTAAACTGCTCATGCTCAAAGCCGAGCAGATGCAGAATCGTGGCGTGCAAGTCATGCACGTGGACCTTGTTTTCCTGCGCCGCGAACCCGAATTCATCCGTCGCCCCATAAGCCACGCCCCCCCGCACGCCCCCGCCGGCCATCCACATGGTGAAACCGTGGTTGTTGTGGTCGCGGCCGTTTTGTTTGCCGGCATTGGCACCCGGGGTGGGCAATTCCACGGTGGGCGTCCGCCCGAATTCGCCGCCCCAAATCACGAGCGTGTCCTCCAGCAGGCCCCGCTCCTTCAGGTCGGTGAGCAGCGCGCCGATCGCGCGGTCGCATTGACCGGCCAGCCGGCGGTGGCCCTCTTCGATGTCATCGTGATTATCCCACGGCTGGCCGGAACCGTGCCAGACCTGCACAAATCGAACCCCGCGTTCAATAAGTCGCCGGGCGATGAGAATCTGCCGCGCTTGGGTGCCTTCGCCGTAACGTTGCCGAATGTATTCCGGCTCGCGGCTGACATCGAAGGCGTCGGCCGCATCGCCTTGCATCCGGTAGGCCAGTTCAAAACTCTGAATCCGGGCCTCCAACTGAGCATCGACCGCCCGGGCGCGCCGGTGCTGCTCATTCAACTTCTGCAGCAGATCCAATTGCGCCCGCTGCTGCGGCAGGGCGGTGTAATGGTTGGTGATATTCTCAATCAACTTTTCAAGCTGGGTGTGCTCGGTGTTGATGTAGGTGCCTTGGAAGACGCCGGGCAGGAAGGCGCTCTGCCAATTTTGCGATTCTTGGATCGGATAACCGCCCGGGCACATCGCAATGAAACCAGGCAAATTCTGATTCTCGGTGCCGAGCCCATAGGTGACCCACGAACCAAAACTGGGGCGCGGCAACCGGGCTTCCCCGCAGTTCATCAGCAAGAGCGACGGTTCGTGGTTCGGCACATCCGCCTGCATGGAGCGGACCACACACAGGTCGTCGGCGTGTTGAGCGGTGTGCTGGAAAAGTTCGCTGACCTCGAGCCCGCACTGCCCGTAGCGCTGCCACTTGAACGGCGATTGATAGGCGGCGCCGGTCTTGCGTTCAGTCGCAAAGTGAACCGGGATTTCTTTCCCGTGATACTTCTCCAACGCGATCTTGCGGTCGAACGTGTCCACGTGGGATGGACCGCCGTTCATGAACAAGTGGATGACCCGCTTGGCCCGGCCGGGAAACTGCGGCGCCTTCGGCCCCAGCGGACTCATCATCGAGCCGCCTTCGGTGGCGTGCGCGGAAAAGCCCCCCGGGGAACCCAACAGCGAGGTCAGCCCCAAAGCGCCCATACCCATGCCGCAGCGGCCCAGAAACTGCCGTCGAGTCAGCGCCAGATGTTCAGCTTGAAAAGCGTGGTGGTTCATCGAAACAAGTCCCTTTGCGGACGCCCAAATGGCAACGTGGATTCAAGGGGCATTGGCGGGAAGGTTACCTAGCAAGCTGGCCGCGCAAAGCGGGTTTTTTCGGCACCCGACCGAACTGGAATGGCGGCCGGGTCAAGACCCTTGCCTTGGCTCGGGTCACAAATCAACGTGTCGCCATGTTCATCCGTTTTGCGCTGGCCGCTTTCTTGGCGCTTCCGGCCACCGCCGTCGCCGAACAACTGCTCGCCGATTTCGAGGGCGCCGACTACTCCGGTTGGACCGCCTCCGGCACGGCCTTCGGCACCGCTCCCGCCCGCGGCACGTGGCCCAACCAACAGCATGTCGGTGGCTTCCGAGGCAACGGTTTCGTGAATTCTTACCTCGGCGGAGACGGCGCTACGGGCACGCTCACGTCGCCGGAGTTCACCGTGTCGCAGCGCTTCCTGAACTTCCTCGTCGGCGGCGGGGCACACGAAGGGCAGACCTGCGTGAACGTGCTGGTCGGTGGCCAAGTCGTTCGCTCCGCCCCAGGCCGTGACGACGAATTCCTGAACATGGCCACACTCGACCTCGGCGACTTTACGGGAAAGACGGCCCGCCTCCAGATCGTGGACTCCGCCACCGGCGGCTGGGGCCACATCAACGCCGACCACTTCGTCCTCAGTGACCGGGCCGCCACGCCGCCGATCACGAAGCGCGCCGTGGACACCAGCCGGCTCTACGACGAGACGCACCGGCCGCAGTTCCACTTCACCGCGCAGCAGGGCTGGCACAACGACCCCAACGGCCTCGTCTTCTTTGCCGGGGAATATCACCTCTTCTTCCAGCACAATCCCTACGGCCGCGAATGGGGCAACATGACCTGGGGCCACGCCGTCAGCCCCGACATGGTCCATTGGCAGCAGCTCGACCACGCCCTCTGGCCCGACCGCACGGGCACGATGTTCAGCGGCTCGGCCGTCGTGGACCGCAACAACACCGCCAGCTTCCAAACTGGCAAGGAGCCCGCCCTCGTCGCCCTCTACACCGCCGCCGGCGGCACCAGCGAGGAGTCAAAAGGACAGCCCTTCACCCAATGCCTCGCCTACTCGAATGACCGTGGCCGCACCTGGACCAAGTATGCCGGTAACCCAGTCGTGCCCAACGTCGGCGACGGTGACCGCGACCCCAAAGTCTTCTGGCACGCGCCCACGAAACGTTGGGTCATGCCGCTCTACGTCGGCGAAAAGGACCCGGTGAAGAAGGACGCCAAGGGCAATCCGACCACGCGCCATGTCTGCCATTTCTACACCTCGCCCGACCTCAAGGTGTGGAGCTTCGCCAGCCAGTTCGCCGAGGAACTCTACGAATGTCCCGGCTTCTTTGAACTCCCGGTGGACGGTCGCAAACGCGATTCGCGCTGGGTGCTCTTCGGCGCCAGCGGCGACTACTGGCTCGGCCGTTTCGACGGACGCGAGTTCAAGGCCGAGACCGCCAAGCTCAAGGGCAACTACGGCGCCAACGCCTACGCCGCGCAGGCCTGGGATGACTTGCCCGACGGCCGCATCGTCTATCTCGACTGGATGCAGGGTGGGAAATATCCGGGCATGCCTTTCAACCAGCAGATGGGCGTCCCGCTCGAACTCAGCCTCCAGACCACGCCCGACGGCATCCGCCTCGTGAAGTGGCCCGCCAAGGAACTCGGCTCGCTGATCGCCAATGCGGAATCCGTCACCGTGCCCACCGCCGCGGGCCGGCACGAACTGCCCGCCGCCGCGAAGGAGCTGCTCGACGTCGAACTGGAGTTCATCCCCGGCACCGCCGAAACCGTGACGCTGGAACTCCGCGGCCAAAAGCTCGTGTGGAACGCCAAGGCCGGCGAACTCACCGCCTTCGGCCGCAAGCTCCCGCTGCGTCCCGCCGCCCGCAGCCTCGGTCGGCACACCGAGAAACCGTGGAATGGTAGCGTCCGGCTGCGCGTTCTGCTCGACCGCACCTCACTGGAACTCTTCGGCAACGGCGGCGTCACGATGGCGTCGTTCTGCTTCATCCCCGCCGTCGATCCCGGCGCCGCCCTCACCATCGAAAGCGGCAGTCTTGCCAAAGCCCGCCTGACCGCCCGGACGCTGAAGTCTGCTTGGGTGAAATGAGCCCGAAGCACGACAGTTGGACTGCCGCGCTCCGTCACTACGGCATGGCTGGCGTGCTGGTCTTGCTGTGTGCGTTCTTCGCCGCCGTCACGGTGCGCGAACAGCAGCCGGCCGGCGCCGAAGCCGCCGACGATGTGACCGCGCAGTTGCTTCAGGCCGGCAAGCCTTCCGCCGTGCTGATCGTCGCCCGCGGCTCGGACGACGACCGGGCATTCGCCGACGCGATGAAGACCAAGCTGGAGGCGGCGGGAGTTGCCGTCGCGGGCATGGTGACCGGTGAACCGCGCGATGCCCGTAGGGAACTCCAGCGCCTGAACGAGGCCGGCACCAACCTCACCGTCATCGCGACCACACCGGAGTGCGCCGCGTGGACCGTGCTCACGGATCTGCCGACGAAGTTCGCCGCGCTCGGCGGGCCGCGCATCGTCTCGCCGACAACGACGCGCTGGCCCGTGTTCCTGACGCGCCAAAATCTCCTCAACATCGCCAACCAGATCGTCGTGGTCGCGATCCTCTCGGCCGGGCTTACGCTGGTCATCCTCACCGGCGGCATCGACCTGAGCGTGGGCAGCCTCATCGCCTTGGCCGCAGTCGTGGCAACGCGGTTGGTGCGCGACCACTTGGGCGCTGCCAACGCCAACATCGGCGGACTGCTGCTGGCCGCGTTCGCCGGCTTGGGGCTCGCGGGTGCGATTGGAGCGGCGTCAGGCGCGGTGGTGGTGCGATTCAACCTGCCGCCGTTCATAGCCACGCTGGCCGTCATGCAGGCGGCGAGCGGACTCGCCTTCATTCTCGCCCAAGGGCAGTCGATCTACGAACTGCCCGAGGCGTCTGCGTGGCTCGGGCGCGGCACGGGCCTGTTCGGATTGCCCCACGCCGTCCTGTTGATGCTGCTCGTCTTTGCCGGCGCGCACGTATTGCTCACGCGCACCGTGCTGGGCCGACAACTCTACGCGGTGGGCGGGAACGAACAGGCCGCGCGCCTGTCCGGCGTGCCCGTGGGCCGCGTGAAACTCTTCGCCTACACCGCCTGCGCGGCGCTGGCCGGACTCGGCGGCATCGTGATGGCCTCGCAGCTCAAGAGCGGGGCGCCGACCTACGGCACGAGCTACGAACTCTACGCCATCGCCGCCGTGGTCGTGGGCGGGGCGAGTCTGACGGGCGGCCAAGGCAACGTGATCGGCACGCTGATCGGCGCGCTCATCATCGCCGTAATCAACAACGGCATGAATCTGACCGGCGTGGAAAGCTACACTCAGAAGGTTGTCCTGGGACTCGTCATTCTCGGCGCCGTCTTGCTCGATCAATGGCGGAAACGCCGATAACTCCGAGCACGGCCGGACCGCGGTTGTCCGAGGGGCCGAGCGACGATGACGCCCGCATTGAAAGACGAGCCCCAATCCGCGAACGATCTCGCTGTGTCCGGTTTCCATCTTCACCGCAGCAACCGCTTGGAGTCCCTAGTCGGGACGCTGGCGGAGCTGGTGCGGTCTCCGCTGCGCTCGCCGTTGGCCCAAGAAACCGTGCTCGTGCAAAGCCAAGGCATGGCGCGCTGGCTCAAACTACAGCTCGCGGAACGCCTCGGCGTCGCGGCCAACCTGCGGTTCCCGTTCCCGCGCGCCTTCGCCCACGAACTCTTTCGGGCGCTGGATCTGACGGTTGATGCCCGGCCTTCATTTGATCCGGAATTGCTCGTTTGGCGGCTCTTCAAACTGTTGCCCAGCGCGGCGCGGCGGCCGGGCTTCGAGTCCGTGGCGCGTTACTTGGCCGACGGGGACGAGCGGAAACAGTTTCAACTGGCCGGTCGTCTGGCCCGCCTGTTCGACCAATATCTCGTCTATCGACCCGACCTGATCCTCGCTTGGGAAAACGACGACGCGAATTGGCAGGAAACCTTTCAGGCCGAACCCCAAGACGCGTGGCAGGCGCAACTGTGGCACCTCATCGGCGCCGGTTGGGCCGCCGGCCATCCCGCGACTTGGCATCGGGAATTTCTCCGTCGCGCCCAAGCGGGCACCCTGCCCGCCGACCGACTGCCAGAGCGAATGGCGGTGTTTGGCGTTTCCGCCCTGCCGCCATTCCATCTCGACCTGCTCTCCGGGCTGGGACGCGTGACCGAAGTGCATTTTTTCCTACTCCAACCCACGGAGCACTACTGGGGCGACCTGCGCTCCCGACGCGAACAAGCCCTGCACCGCCGCCGCCGCGCCACGCCCCAAGCGGAATCATTGAGCGAGGAGGGCCATCCACTCCTGGCTTCGCTGGGCCGAACCGGGCGCGAACTCCTCGACCTGTTGCTCGAAGGCGAAGCGCACGACGCGGAGGAACATTTTGAAGCCACCAACCCGACTCGCCTGCTCGGGCGCTTGCAGGCCGCCATGCTCACCCTTCAAGCCCGCTCCAGCGGCGAACCCCGCGCGCGTTGGGCCGCCACCGATGACTCCATCCGCGTGCATTCGTGCCACAGCCCGCTGCGCGAAGTGGAAGTGCTCCGCGACCATTTGCTGGCCTGGTTTGATGACGACCCCACCCTGCAACCACGGGACGTCATCGTCATGGTCCCCGACTTGGACACCTACGCGCCGCTGCTCGAAGCGCTTTTCATCCAGCCCGAACGGCCGAACGAAGCCATCCCCTTTTCCCTCGCCGACCAAAGTCCGCGTGCCGGCGGCTTGGGAGCGGCGTTGTGGCAGGCACTGGAAGTCGCCGATGGTGACTTTGGCGCGGTGCAACTTCTCAGCCTGTTGGAGCGCCCACTGGTTCGCCAGCACTTCGGCTTGGACGAAGACGACGTGGAGCGGGTGCGCCACTGGGTGCGCGCCGCCGAAATTCGTTGGGGGCGCGATGCCGAGCACACCGGGACGCACCACGCGACGGGTGGGCAATCGTGGCGCGCAGGGCTCGATCGCCTCCTGCTGAGTTACGCGCTCGGGGGCGAGGACGAGTTGGTCGTCTGCGGCATCGCCCGCTCCGTGACCCTGGAGGGGGGCGACGCGGAAGGTCTGGGTGGCTTTTGTCGCTTTGCGGAAACGCTGATCGACTTCAGCACCCTGACGGAAACTCCGGTCCCGCCCCGCGACTGGGCGGACCGCATTGAAGCCTTGTTCAGCGCGCTGCTCGGGACCGGCGGCGAAGCCCAACGCGAAGCCGAACCCATCCGAGCGGCTTTGGCGACCCTCCGCGACGCCCAGCGATGGGCCGGCTGCGACCAACCGCTCAGCTTCGCCGTCATCCGGGAACACCTCGGCGCCGCCTTGGCTGAAGATCGGCGCGGCAGCGGCTTCCTCCTCGGGGGCGTTACGATCTGCGGGCTGAAACCAATGCGCAGCATTCCGTTTAAAGTCGTGTGCCTGCTCGGCATGAACCACGGTGTCTTTCCCCGGCAGTCCACGCCGCTGGCCTTCGACCTGACCGCCCGCCGCCGCCGGACCGGCGACAGTTCGCCCCGCGACGACGACCGCTACCTGTTCCTCGAAACCCTGCTGTCTGCCCGCGAACGCCTGCACCTCAGCTACGTCGGTCAGTCGCAGCGCGACGGGAAGGACATCCCCCCGGGCGTCGTCGTCAGCGAATTGCTGGATCACCTCGACCACGAATTCGAAACCGAGGACGGCTCCCCGCTCAGGTCCACACTCCTCGTGCAGCACCGACTGCAAGCCTTCAGCCCAGACTATTTCAGCGGTGACCTACGGTTCAGCTTTTCCCAGCAAAACCACGCCGCCGCCGAGGCGTATCTCCGCCCTCGCCGCGAGCCGCAGCCGCCACTGGCCGGCAGCGTGGCGCCCGCTGCGACGGACGACCCCTTGTCCCTCGCGACGCTGATTCGCTTCTTCCGCAACCCGGCGAAACACTTCGCGGAACAGCGCCTTTCATTCCGCCTCCCGCGTGCCGAAGAAACCCTGCCAGAGGAGGAGCGTTTCAACGTGGATCGCCGCGAGAATTACGGTTTGGTCGAGGCGGGCGTGGCCGCCCTCCGGTCCGGCGGCAGGGTCCAGGATCTGTTGACGCTGCAAGGGGCCGCGGGCCGGCTGCCCACCGGCCCGTTGGAGTCCGCCGAACGTAGCCGGCTCGAACGCGAGACCACCGAATTCTGGAACCGCTGCGAACCCCACTTCAAAGCTGGGGCGCGGTGGGTGGCCGGTGAATTCAAATCGGTGACCGGCAGCCGCTTGCCCGATCGCGTCGAACTCTTCGGCCCTGTCTTGGTGCGAGAGCGCTACTCCGCCGTCGAGACCCGGCCCGACCTCCTGCTTGCAACTTGGATCGAGCTGCTGTGGACGGCCACGCAGGACGACACGGTCACGCACGCCGTAATCATCGGCCGCGTTGGCACCGTCACCCTCCGCCGCCCGGCGCAACCGGCGGCGCTCCTCGAATCCCTGTTGGAATTATATCAGCAGGGCCAACACCGGGTCCTGCCCTTTGCCTGCAAAGCGGCCTATCTCTACGTGCAGAAGTGGCGCGGCAAAGTCCGCGATGAAACCCAGCGCGAGCGGGCGTGCATCACCGCAGCGCGCACCGCTTGGAACCCCAACCCCAACTACGCCGACGCTCCCCCCGCGGAGTCCGAAGAGGAAGCCATGCAATTGGCCTATGCGGGGGGCGATCTGCCGGGCGAGCCGGAATTCGCCGCGGTCAGCCAGGCAATCTTTGAACCCCTCATGGACCATCAGGAGGTCGGCGCATGAACCGCTTTGAATTGCTCACTGACCCGCTCACGCCGGGTGTGGCCGTGATCGAAGCCAGCGCCGGCACGGGCAAGACGTTTACCCTCGCCGGGTTGGTGCTGCGAATGCTGCTGGAACCCAACGGCTCCGCTCCCCCGCCCGGTATCGATCAACTCTTGGTCGTCACCTACACGAACGCCGCCACGGATGAATTGCGCGCCCGCATTCGGGCCCGGTTGCAGGGCGCGGTCGGTGCGTTTGAAGCCGGCACTTCCAGTGACCCGTTGGCGCAGGCGTTACTGACGCGCTTTAGCGAACCCGAAGCCAAACACGAGGCACTCCGCCGGCTTCAGGACGCGCTGACTCTCTTTGATCAGGCGGCGATTTTCACCATCCACGGCTTCTGCCAGCGGGTGCTGAAAGATCGAGCGTTTGAGACCGAAGGCCTTTTTGATGCGGAACTGGCGGCGGACACCTCCGAACTAGTTCGAGCGGCGGCGCTTGATTTTATCCGAAGTCAGGTTGCCACCGCGTCGCCCGACTTGTTAGCCAGCGGACTCGCGCACTTGCTCACGCCGGCACTGCTGCTGCAAGCGGCCCGGGCCGTGCAGTCTCAGGTCGAGTTTACGGTTGAGCCCGCGCCGCAACCGGGTGCCGCCCTCGAAGTCACGCAGCGGCGGGCAGCGCTGCTGGCTTGCTGGCGCGCTCAGTCTGCCGCCATCTGCAATCTATTCGGGGGCGGGCGGGGCAATGCTTGGTTCAAAAGTCCCTACAACACGGACACCTACGCAGCCAAAGTCACAACGCTGTTTGAACGCTTGGAACAGGGGGAAGCGTGGACGAAAGATCTGGCAGATGACCTCGGGGAACTCGCCTGGTCCGAAGTCAGCACCAAGGTAGGCAAAAATAAGCCACTCCCCGAATCCACGTTCTTTCGGCTCGTGGAGGACTTGCTCACGGCGCGCGAAACGCTGGGTCGTTCGTGGCAGGCCGAATTTGTCGCCGGCTTACACGCCACGCTGGCGGACCGGCAGCGGCGGGCCAAGACGTTGTCCTTCGACGATTTGCTTCGGCGGACGGACGCCGCGTTGACCGCACCACAGGGCGGAGACCTGATTGCCACCCTGCGCCGGACGTATCGCGCGGCGTTGATCGACGAATTTCAAGACACTGACCTGCTCCAGTGGCGGATCTTTCGCACGCTCTTTGCAGCCGGCGACACCGGGCATCGGCTGCGGCTGATCGGGGACCCGAAGCAGGCGATCTATGGCTTCCGCGGCGCCGATGTCGCGACCTACCTCGCCGCCCGCGAATCCGTGCCCGCGGAAGCCCGGTGGACATTGGCCACGAACTGGCGCTCAGAACGCCAACTCGTGGCCGCGGTGAACCACCTGTTCGGCTCCCATCCGGAGCCGTTCGCCAACGAGCAGATTCAATTCGTGCCCGTCGCCGCCGCTGGGCGGGCCGAAGCCAGCGCCCTAGTAGATCCCGACGCTCCGGCGCCGCTGCAACTCTGGCTGCTGGGCGAAACTCCCGAGGATCAGGGCCTTTCCATCGACCGGGCGACGACGCAAAGCCAAGAGGCGATGCTCGGCGAAATCGAACGCCTGCTGAGTGACCCCGCGATCCGGTTGGACGGCGAACGCATTCGGCCCCGCGACATCGCGATCCTCGTGCCGCAGAACTTCCAAGCCATCGCGCTCCAGGCCAAGTTGCGCCGCCGGGGAATTCCCAGCGTCTTGCAGGCGGCGGAAAGTGTATTTGCATCCGACGAAGCGACAACGCTGGAACACTTCCTAGCGGCTTTGGAAGCACCGCATTCCGACGGCCGCCTGCGCCGATTGCTGGCCACGCCGGCGATGGGATTCACGCTGGAACACTTCGTTCGCCTCGATGCCGACACCGCGTTTGCCTCGGCCGTGGCGGAGGCCTTTGCGGCGCACGTCAAGCGCTGGCAGACGCAGGGATTTGCCGCCGCCTGCCGCAGTTGGCTGGACGGCGAAGGCGTGCGGGCCCGGCTCATGACACTGCCGGACGGCGAACGGCGGCTGACGAACCTGCTGCATCTGGGTGAACTGTTGCAACACGCCGAACAGGACGGCCGCACGGGGGCGGGACTATTGCGGTGGCTGACGGAACAAAAACAGACGGACAAGCAAACGCTCGAGGAGGCGGAGATGCGGCTCGAAAGCGACGCGAGCGCAGTCCGTTTGGTCACCGTCCACAAAAGCAAGGGCCTCGAATACCCGATCGTCTTTTGCGCGTTTCTCTGGCGCGGCGTCGAGCCCTCAAGGACGCGGGAAAAAGCCCCGTTAGTCGTGCGGCGACCGGGCGAAGCGCCCCTGCTCGACCTGCACGGATACAGCCATTCCGCCCACCAACTCGCGGCGGATTCCGCGACCTTGCAGGAGCATTTGCGGCTGCTCTACGTCGCGCTGACGCGCGCCCGCAACCGGTGTTATCTCCTCACGGGACCGATAAATGGGCTGGCAACTTCCGCCTTGGGTTGGCTGCTGCACGCCCGCTCCGCGGAACCCACTCTGGAAAACTTGGGCGCCCACGTGAAGACGCTGACCCGGGCCACCATGCACGCGGAGTTGCAAACCCTGGCGGCAGCCACCAAAGGCACGGTGGCGCTGGTGACGGAACTGCCGCGGTTGAACGCCACCCCAAGCGGTTGGAATACTGCTCCACCGCCCATGGGGCCAGCGCGGGTTTACCGGCGCGGGGACTTCGAGCGCTGGCGCATCCAGAGTTACTCCGGGCTCATCGCCGGCGCGGCGGATGAAGCGCCGGATCACGACCTCGACGAACTTCCAATGGACCCGCGCCCGACCGAAGCGCCGGATGAATTCTCCCTGCTGCCGCGCGGCACGACACTGGGCACCTGCCTGCACGCCATCCTGGAGCAGTTGGACTTCACCGCCGACCCCGCCGATTGGACCACGTTGGTGGACGACACCCTACGCCGGCACCAGTTGGCGCCCGAACTATGGCGGGACACCACCCTGCGCCTGCTTCAACGTCTCACGGCGGCCCCGCTGATCACGCCGGCCGGAGCCTTCACGCTGCGCGCGGTGTCCAACCGCAACCGCCTCAACGAACTGGAATTCTTCCTGCCCTCACGTCAGTTCAATGTCCCGGCGCTACAACGAGTCTTTGCCCGTCACGCGGATCAAATCCCAGTGCCAGACTGGTCGGCGCGCGTCGCTAATCTGGCCTTCGAGAAGGCCGATGGGTTTCTCCACGGCTACATGGACACCATCATCGAACACGCCGGCCGCTTCTACCTGTTCGACTGGAAAACGAACTGGCTCGGACCGAATGCCAGCACCTACGAGCCGGGGACGGTGCAGCGGGCCATGCGCAGTGGCTTTTACGTGCTCCAGTATCATCTCTACGCCGTCGCCCTCCGGCGTTACCTGCGCCTGCGCTTGGGTGCGACCGACTTCGGCTCCGTCTGGGGCGGCGTGTTCTATTCGTTCCTTCGCGGAGTCGATCCCGCACAGCCGGGCCAGGGCTGGTTCTTCCACCGACCGGGCGAAGCGTTGCTAGACGAACTGGAATCCGTCTTGGAATCCGGAGGTGAATTATGAAGCCCCCAGTCCCCGTTGTTGATCTGCCGCTGGCCAACTCCTTGGGCGCTTTACTCGTCCGTCTCGCGCTAGACGAACCGAAATCGGAGCCCGACGCGGTCGCCTCATTGGTGCGTGAAACAGTCGCCTCATTGGTGCGAGCCGAGGCCGAGGGGCACGCCTGCGTCGTCACCCCGCATGCCGCCGCTTTGCTGAGCACGGGCGTGGTCGGGCACCCGGGCGAGTCGAAGCCCCTGATCCTAGATGGCACCCGCATTTACCTGCGCCGGATGTTCCTCTGCGAAGGCGTGGTAGCCCAAGGATTGAAGGCGCGCATCGCGGCGCCGAATGCTGCGGTGGACCCCACCGCCGTGGGACAGTTTCTGCGCGGCTGCGGCTTGCTACCGGACGCCGAAGTGGACTGGCAGGCGGTCGCGGTGACCGCGGGTTTGGTTCGCCCTCTGGTGGTCATCTCCGGCGGCCCCGGCACCGGCAAGACCCGCACGGCGGCGGTGCTGCTCGCGGCGATCCGGAACTTTCAACCGGACGTCAAAGTCGCCTTGGCCGCTCCGACCGGGAAAGCCGCCGCGCGTTTGGGCGAAGCCCTTGCGCAGACGTGGGCGGCGTTGCCCTGCGGGGCCGGCGACGGGCCGACGGCGATGACCTTGCACCGCTTGCTGGGCGCTTCGGCGGATGGCCGGCGCTTCCGGCACGGCCCGACAAATCCGCTGCCCGCCGACCTCGTGCTGGTGGACGAAGCCAGCATGGTGGACCTCGCGCTGATGAGCCGACTGGTGGCCGCGTTGCGCCCCGAGACCCGACTCGTGCTGCTCGGCGACAAGGATCAACTCGCGTCCGTCGAGGCGGGCTACGTGCTCGGCGACCTCTGTGACGCGGCTGGGCTCAACCGGTTTTCGCCGGAATTTGCCGCGCTGGTGCAAGCGGTCACGGAACAGGCATTACCCGCCGTGGACGGAGGCGCCAACACCGCCATCGAGCTGAAGCGCAATTACCGTTTCGGCCGCGACAACGCGATCCAGCGCCTGAGTTCCCTGGTCCGGGCCGGACAACCCGAAGCCGCCTTGGCCGCGCTCGAGCAACTGCAACCCACCGACGCCGTGCAGTGGCAGCCGCTCCGCACCCTCACGGAGTTGGAAGATTCCTTGCAGCAAGTGTTCGCGGAGAAACTGCGGTCCCGTTGGCCGGGAGCGGGCCCTGCGGAGGCCTTAGCTGAGTTGGGCCGCTTCCAGATTTTGTGTGCGCTTAAGCGGGGGCCATTCGGCCGCGACGCGGTCAATGAGGCGATTGAAACCCAGCTAAAAAACTGCGGCCTTCGAGCCAAGGGCGCGACGTGGTATCCGGGGCGGCCGGTGCTGATCACCGCCAATGCGCCGCACTTGGGATTGTTCAACGGCGATCTGGGCGTCGCGTGGAAGGACGACAGCGATCTCCTCCAAGTTTGGTTCCACGGGCCGGAGGGGATTCGCAGTTTTGCCCCCAGTCGCCTGCCGGCGCATGAAACCGCCTTCGCCCTGACGGTGCATAAGAGCCAGGGTTCGGAATTCAACGAAGTGCTGCTGGTGCTGCCGCCGAATCCCTCGCCGGTCTGCACGCGGGAACTGGTCTATACCGGACTCACGCGCGCGCGGAACCGAGTCACTCTATGGAGTCCGGCGCACGCGCTGAGCACCGCCCTAAGCAGCGGTTGCCAACGCACCTCAGGCCTGCGGGCGCGGCTCACCTCAGCCGCTCACTGAAGCGCCGGACCGCCGCGCCGTTGCGCCAGCACGGAGAAGGCGCGGCCGAGATGTTCGGGATGAGTCAGCGTTTGAAATTGGCGCACCCGGGGCGCGTCCCACGTCGGAAATCCGGAACCGGCACCTTGCGTGACTGTAAACACGTCGGTCAGGAAGCGGCGTTGGCTACGGCGGGCCACAGTGGCCAAACCCGCGGCGACCCCGGCCTCCTGCAAGGCGGTGAAATTAACATGGGCGGTCAGGTCTTGCGCCCCAGGATCGGCCAGCACGTCGGCGACAAGCCGGTGCCCCGAATAGGCCCGCACGGTGCCGTTCGTCCGGTGTGGTAAAAAAAACTCCGCGGCCTCCAGCCCGTAGTCGGCCGTAAATAACCACCCGGCGGTCAACTGGGCGGCGGCCCGGCGCCACCAGTCCGTCGCCGCGGGACAAACCTCCGTGGTGAAACCATCCGGCAGCACCGCCAGCAGTTCGGCTGGCAATTCGGGAAGCGGAACGCCCGGCGTGACCAAGGCCCCGCGGACCCAACCGAATTGCTCACCCGATGGTTCCACCCCCCATTCAAACCAGCGCCGCTGGACCGCATCCCAGCCGAGCCGATGCACGGGCAAGGCGTCGAGCAATTCATTGCTCAGGATCACGCCGCGGATTTCGCCGACTTCAGCCACCGCAGCGCACCAGTGAACCTGCGTTCCCCAGGCGGCCAACGTCGTGCGCTGCCACGCCTGCCGGATGGGCGAGGGTTCGATGATTCGGTAATCAATCCGGGCGCCGAGTTCCGGACGCTGTTGGGCGAGGGCGGTCAGAAGGTCCCGCGCGAGGGTGCCATCGTGGGCTCCGGCTTCGACCAGTTGGAATCGGGCCGCCGGATTTTGAAAGTCCGGCAGCGACTCCAGCCAAGTCGCAAACTGGCAGGCGAGCAATTCGCCGAAGAGCGGACCGACGCTGACGCTGGTGTAGAAGTCGCCCGCTTTGCCGACCACCCCCCGGTCGCGTTCGTAGTAGCCGAGCCCGGGTTCGTAAAGCGCGCGAGCCATGAACCGCGCGAAGGAAATCGCGCCGTCATGAGCTGCCATTTCTTCCCTGAGCCGCCGCCGCAATTCCAAGAGCGCGGCGCCTTCAGTTGCCAACAGCGGCTTCATTTACCCGCAAGTCCCAGCAGATAATGGAGCACCAGTTCCGGCAGGTCTACCGAGTAGCCGCCTTCGAGGATGCTGAAGGCGGGCACCCCGAACGCCCGCACCTGCTGGCCGAGCCATTGGAAGTCATCCTTCTCCAGCGGGCCCTGCGCCAGCGGATCGCGTTCATACGCATCGAAGCCGGCGGATACTCCAAGCAAATCGGGCTGCGCCGCACGGAGTCGTTCGATGGCCCGGACCAGCGTTGCCCGCCAAACCTCGCGGGGCGTGCCCGCGGGCAGCGGAAAGTTGAAACAGTTGCCGGCGACATCCGCGGCGCCGGTGCCGGGATAGCAGGGAAACTGATGCACGGAGGCAAACATGACCCCCTCCACGCCCGCGAGAATTTCCTCGGTGCCATTGCCGTGATGCACATCGAAATCGAGCACCGCGATACGCTTGGCCCCGGTCGCCTTGGCCTCCAGGACCGCGATGGCCATCGAACTCAAATAGCAGAAACCCATGGCGTGATGCCGCGTGGCGTGGTGCCCCGGCGGACGCAATAGGCTGAAGGACATTTCGCCGGCGCGGGCCAGTTCGACCGCCTTGAGCGCGCCCCCGACTCCCCGCCGGGCGTGATCGGCAATGCCGGGGAAGAACGGGGTGTCAGCATCGAAATCTTCGGCCGTCTTGAGCCGCTCCAAATGGCCGGCCGAATGCGCCCTCAACAATTGGTCGTCGCGCACCGCTCCCGGCTCAGCCCACTGGAGTTCCAACGACTTCTGCGTTTTCAGCAGGTCCACCGTGCGACTGACGCGCACCGGCTTTTCCGGATGGCCCACCGCGCGGTATTCGGTGCAACGCGGGTCGGTGATGATTGTCATGCCAAAGTAGTAACGGAGGGACGGCCAGCGGGGAAGCACGGTGAGTTGACTCAGCCCCGGGGGAAACCCGTCGCCCACCGCGAAGACGCGCTCCCCAGCGACCACCCTGAATTCGTCGCCTTAATCGCCCCGCGGCTGATTCTAATCCGGAGCGGAACCACCGACCGGGGGAGCGAGCCCGAGGGCGAATTCCGCAGCGGCCCAGCGGCAACAACGTGACCTTTGAAGCCCGGCAGATCAGGATCCGCTACGCCGACCGGCACTGGAAGCGGAAGTGAACGGCAGCACGCCCCACCGCTGGGTCGAAACCCGGCGCCGGGTCGCCTTCGGGCAACCCGGAAAGGGAGTGCCCCAACCAATCCAAACCACTCTGAACTGTGATTGCTAGCCCTCGCCCCGAACTGAGTTCCCAGCCGCCCCGTTCCCCCGCGGGCTCCGCTTCAATTCCTCGCATTCTCCACCTTTCCGCCGGCCTCGCCGCGCTGCTGTGGTTCAGCGGTTGCCACACCGCTGAGCAGGCCTCAACCGGCCCCGCCCACTGGCGCGCCTGGCAGGCCCAGCGGCAGGTTTCCATCGGCGGCCCGAACGGCTGGTCAACGCTCGTGGGTCTACCTTGGCTGGCGGAAGGAGCCAACACCGCCGGCAGCGATCCGACCAAGGACGTCGTGTTTCCCGCGGGACGGACGCCGGCCCACGTCGGGGTGTTCGTGCGGCAAGGGAAGTCCGTGCAGTTTCTCGCCGCTCCCGGCGTGCCCGCGCTGCTTGATGGCCAGCCGACCGTTGCCGCCGCGTTACGCTCCGATGAACACGGGGCCCCCTCCGTGCTCACGCTCGGCGGCGTGCGGATGTTCGTCGTCGTCCGTGGCGAACGTGTCGGCCTGCGGGTGAAAGATCCCGCAGCGCCCACTCGCCGGCATTTCCGCGAGCTCACGTATTTCCCCTACGATCCTGCCCGGCGGGTGCGGGCTCAATTCGTACCCTACGATCCACCCAAGCGGCAGCCGATGATGGACGTGACCGGCGCCGCCACCGTCGAACTCTGCCCGGGCGCGCTAGTGTTCACCCTCGATGGCCACGAGCGGCGGATCGACGCGCTGGCAGACCAGGAAGAGGGAGACTTATTCCTGCTCTTCCGTGATGCCACCAGCGGCACGACCACCTACGGCAGCGGCCGTTACCTGCACGCCTCGTTACCGGACGCCGTGGGCCAAGTGGTCTTGGATTTCAACTTTGCCTACAACCCGCCGTGCGCCTTCACCGCGTTCGCCACCTGCCAAATACCCCCGCGCCAGAATTGGTTGCCGGTGGCCATCAAAGCCGGCGAAAAAAACGGGGCGGGAGCCCACTGAAGGCCGGCGTTACGGGATCACCCCGGCGCCTAGCCCGCGGCGCCATACCCTGACGGTGGAACGTGCATTCGGCGGCGGCGGCGTGGTAGCCTGAACCCCAGAACATGCGGCAATGGCGACAAATTCTTGGGTTTTTCCGCGCGGACTGGGTCCACGTGGCCGCCGCGTTTGGCTTGTTGTTAGTCAGCACGGCGGTGGCGCTCTTCAAACCTTGGCCGCTGGCCTGGGTGGTGGACCGGCTAACCCAACCGGCCGCCGGCCCGGAAGTCGGCTCCGGGGTGCGCGCCGTAGTGAAATGGGCGAGCGTGTTGGTCGCCGTGCATGGCTTGCACGCGCTGCTGGGCGCCGCCCAACAAGCGTTGGTCATCCACACCGGCTTGCGCGGGTTGGCCCGGGTGCGGCGGGCGGTCTTCGGCTGGTTGCTCGGGATTTCCCTCCGCCGTTTGCAGGGCGCCCAAGCCGGTGACCTGATTTACCGGGCCACGTGGGATACCCACGCCTTCCAAACCCTCTTCCAACAGGGCTTATTCACCTTCGTCGGCGCCAGCCTCATGCTGGTCACGATGACCGTCGTGATGTGGCGGTTTAACCCGCCGCTGACCTTGGTCGCCCTCGCCACGGTGCCGGGATTGCTGCTGGTGATGAAATTCTTCGGACCGCGGATGAACCAGCGGGCCGGGCTCGCCCAAGCGGCCGATGCCGGGGTGGCGGCGCTAGTGCAACAGGCGGTTGCAAATCTGCCGCTGATCCAAGGTTTCACCCGGGAACGGACCGAAGCGGCGCGATTCGAGTCCGAGGTGGACGGCGCCCTCGGAGCCCGCTGGCGACAGCACCGGGCCGAGGTGGTTTATCTGGCCGTGGTCGCCGTGGTGTTTGCCATCGGCACGGCGGGCATCGTGGCGATGGGCGCCCGGGAAGTGCTGGCAGGCAACCTCACGGTGGGCCACTTGCTGGTTTTTCTCGCGTATCTGGCCCAGCTTTACGAACCGCTGAACCAACTGTCCCACGTCGGGTCGACCGTGGCGAACGCCCGCGCCGGCGCTCAGCGAGTGTTGGAATTGCTCCGGGAAGATGACCGCGAAATCCCACCGGCCGGCTCGGTTCCGCCGCCGTTTCCGAGTGCCGCCACGCTTGAATTTGACTCCGTTTCATTTGCCTACACCGCGGGCCAACCGGTGCTGCGCGAGGTCAGTTTTCAACTCGCCGCCGGCGAGGCCATCGCCCTCATCGGACCGAGCGGCGCGGGTAAGACGACCCTGCTCCAGATGATTCCCCGGTTTCTGGAGCCCGACACCGGCAGCCTGCGCCTCAACGGCCGGAAACTTTCCGAATATTCCCGGCGCGCCCTGCGGGAAAACGTCGCCTTGGTGCTGCAAGAATCGTTGCTCCTGCCCACTACGATCGCCGAAAACATTGGCTACGGACGCGACCATGCCACCCGCGCCGAGATCGAAGCCGCCGCCCAAGCGGCCAACGCGCACGACTTCATCCAGCGACTACCCCAAGGCTACGACACTCTGGTCGGCGACGGGGCGGCCCGCTTGAGCGTGGGTGAAAAACAGCGCCTTAGCCTAGCCCGCGCCTTCCTCAAGGACGCACCAATCCTGCTGCTCGACGAACCCACGAGCGCCCTGGACACGGAAAGTGAGGCGTTGGTGCTGGCCAGCCTGCGCCGCCTGATGCAGGGCCGCACGACACTCATGGTGGCGCACCGGTTGGCCACGATCCGAGCCGTTGACCGAGTGGTTGTTTTGAACGAAGGCCGGGTGGTCGAGGTCGGAACCCCAATTCAGTTGCAAACCCAAGGCGGCTATTTTGCGCGGCTGAACCACGCACGCGGATGATGAACCCAAGCCCCAACACCCATTTTCGCCCCGCAAGCACCCGCGCCCTGGGGCTCGCAGCGAGCCTGCTAACCAGCCTCGGCTCCGAGATTCCCCTGACCCCCATCGAAGAACTGGCCCGGCGAGCCGAAATCGTCGCCCGCGGACGGGTCGCGAGCCTCGAAGCCCGGCGCGATGACACCGGCCGGGCATTCACCCGGGTGGAACTCGACGTCATGGAAACCTGGAAGGGACCGGAGACCAACCGGTTGGTCGTGGTGCAGGGGAGCGCGGTGCTGGGTTCACGGCAGGTCCGGGTGCTGGGTGAACCGGTATTTCGACTGGGCGAAGCCGTGGTTCTGTTCGGAGTGTTCAATCCCCGAGGCGAGGCCGTAACCCTGGACTTGGCGCGCGGAAAATTTTCGGTGACGACAAATACCCGAAGTCTGGCGCTGGTGGCGACGAGCGACGGGGCCCGGGTGGCGGGCGGCGTCGCCTTGCCCGGCCAAGCTCCGGTGGAATTGACCGAGCTGAAACGCCGAGTTCAGGAGGTGCAACCGTGAGGCCCGGCGCCGGACCGTGGTTGGCCGCGGCACTTTGGCTGGCCGGCCAACCCGTTGGCGCGGCGGTTTCACAATTCGCGGGCAACGGCCAACCGCTGCGTTGGAACTTCGAGTTCTTCGACTTCGGGCTCGCGCCCGTGCAGAACCCGACTTCGCTGGCGATCCAATACACACTCGCTTCCGAAGCGTGGTCCACCACGAACCGGGTCGCGGAACTGAACGCCATCCGGTCCGCGTTCGCACAATGGCAGGCCGTGCCCGGCACTCGGGTGAAATTTGAGGAAGTCGGCCCAGCCAGCAACCCGACTGACGTGGATCCACTCGACGGTCGCAACGTGGTCGTCTGGCTTGCCGGCAACCGGTTCGTCAACGGCGGGACCACCTTTTTCCCGGCCTCCGCCCGAGCGATCACCATCCTTTCCACCTCGGACAGCGATGAAATCATCGCCGAAGCGGATTTGGTGCTGAACCGCAGTCTTAACTGGTTTACCGACTTCGACGCCTTGCGCGCCAATGACCATTTTATCGAGGGCATCGCGCTACATGAGATCGGGCACTTGTTGGGGCTGAACCACGCGGTGCTCGGAGGCGCGACGATGTTTTGGACGAACCCCGGCGGGGTGGATCACACCGCCGGGCTTTCCGCGGATGAAGTCAGCGGACTGCGCACGCGCTATGGAACCCCCGCAGGGGCAGCAACCGTCGGCCAAGTCAGCGGGCTCGTGACCTTGAACGGCGCCGCCGTGTTGGGGGCGGTGGTGACGCTGGAAGACGCGCAGGGAAACGTCTCCGCCAGCACCGTCACTTTGGCCCATGGCAGCTTCAGCTTGGGCGGTTTGTTACCCGGGACCTATTCACTCCGAGTCACCCCATTGGACCCGCCCACCAGTGGGGATACGTATTTGGTGCGGGGCTCGGAATTGGACGTGACCGCCCGGGCGACGTGGAACAACGCGGCCACCGCATTCCTTCCCGCCACCAACGTCACCGTGACCGTAGCGGCCAACGCGGTCACCACCCGCAACGTCGCCGTCACAGCGGGCACTCCGGCGTTTCGGATTGTTGAGCTACGGCAAGGCCTGACCTCGACGGCGCGGGCCAGCGGCGACTTCTGCGTAGCGCTCTCACCCGGAGCCGCGGAACAGTGGCTTGGGGTTTATGTGCCGGGTTTGACGACCACCAACGTGACCCTCCGGCTCACCGGGGGCGGGGTGTCTTACGGCCCCGCAGAGGTGGTTTTGAATGCGCTCCGCGGGATGACGCTGGTGCAGGTGCCGGTGACGGTCGCCAGAGACGCTCAGGCTGGCTTGCGCAGCGTGGCCGTGACGGCAAATGGCTTCACCGCATGGGCCAACGGTTTCGTGGAACTCAAGCCGCTCAACCCGGACTTCAACTTCGATGGCTTGGACGACCGCTTCCAGCGGCGCTACTTCGCCCCGTTCACCCTGCCCCAAGCCGGCCCCGAGCAGGATCCCGACGGGGACGGCTTCGTCAATCGTCGGGAAGCCTCGATGGGTTCTGATCCCACTAAAGCCACCTCTGTAAACTGGCGAATAACGAGTGTGAAGCTAACCGCCCAGGGCACCACCGTGATTTGGGAGGGTGCCCCGGGACGCAAATATCAGGTTTACAGCCGCGAAAACATCGCCGGCGCGACGTGGCAAGCCGTGGGCACGGCGCTGACAGTGGCCGGTGAAAGCGGCCAACTGCTGGACGCCCGCCCGACGGAACAACTGCGATTTTACCAAGTGCGAGACCTCCCGTGACCCGATGACAACGTATCTCAGCGAAGGGAATGGGGCTTGAGACGCCCCCTCTGATTCCGTAGCCTGTTTGCATTCAACGGGAGGGGAGCACCATCAGCCAGGGACTCCATTTCATGTCAAAAACCCAAATCCAACCGGTGCGCCGAAAAAAAACGGCCCTTCCGTCGTCTGCAATTCACGCTCGGGCACTTAGCCCACGTCCGGCGCTCTGGGCAGTGTTGGCCTGTTCCGCCGTTTCAACGGCGTGGAGCCAGGCCTATTTTGACACCCGCAATCCGTTCCTGACCCCAGTTCCGCCCATGCCCGCCGAACAGCCGGTCACGACGCGGGCCGGGGAGGAGTTCATGGCCAATGAGCGGATGCCCTACCGGCCGGCGGGTTTTGATCCGGGTAATTACAACCTCCGCCTCGGCCCCGTCTTGGCTTCATTCGGCTCCAGTCTGTCGGTCGCCTATAATAGTAATGCGCTGCAAAGCACCGGCGCCAATACCGACGATCTAAGCTTAACCCCTTCCTTGAGCGCCAATCTGCGTTGGCAGATGACCGAGGCGGCCCGCTTCGCACTGAACTTGGGCGTTGGCTATCGCTTCAGTCTTTGGCAGGACGATTTGAACGCGCTTTCGATCAGCCCCAACACCTCGATCGACTACGCCTTCAGCGCCGGAGAAGTCTTGTTCACCGTGTTTGATCGGATCTCGTCGGCTTCCAGCTCCAGCCAGCGGGCCGACATCGTCGGCACCGGTAATTCGTCGGCCGTCCGATTTAATCGCCTCAACAATTCCTCCGGGCTCTCCGCCAACTGGGCACCTTATACGGACCTGTCGGTCAGCGGCGACTACACGTATTCGATCGAACGCGGCTTGGACGACAGTTACGGCTCACTCGACGGACAATCCCAAGCGGTTTCGGCGGCGGTGTTCCATCGGTTGACCCCAACCTTCACGGTCGGCATTTCCAGCAGCGCAGCGCTGAACGACTACTCCAACGGCTTCCAAAATTCCTCGACCAGCTACGGCCTCGGGCCCACGGCTTCGTGGCAGGCGACCGACTTCATCAACGTGAGCGCCAGCGTGCGTTACACCGCCATTTCTTCGGATAACAACGGACAGACTCAAGACACGTCCGACTTTGGCGGCGTCACCGGCAACCTCTCGGTCGGCCACCGGATCAACCGCTACCTGACCCACTCCGTCACTGCCGGCCGGGGCGTCAACGGGGCCTTGGGCAGCAACTACTCGGACTCGCTCAACGCCGCCTACCAACTGACTTGGAACCTGACCGACTTCATTCCGCTCCACTTCGGGGTCAGCTACGACCATTCGCAACAGTCCGGTGGGTTGCAGATCTTCGCGGCCCCGCCGGATTCAATTTTCGTTCCGGGCGATCCCGCGGCCGGCACCCCCTCGGTGCTGCTAACTCCGAGCGGCGTCTTCACCGGAGTCGTTTTGACGCCGGACGGTTTTTTTGGCTTCCCGAGCCTTGGTCAGACCAGCACCAGCTATAATTTCAGCCTCTCCACGGGTTATCAGTTGACCGAAAACCTGAACAGTTCGCTGGGCTGGAGCTATAATATCCGCGAAACCGACTTCGTGTTCGGGGACTTCAAGTCCCACACCGTCACGCTGACCCTGAGTTACCAATTTTAGAACCATGACTCGCCCTCTTCTCCTTGGGTTGATCCTCGGCCTGCTCGCCGGCCGGGTCACCGGTCAGAACGCCACCGATCCGGTGCCCACCAGTCCGGCTACCGCCAGCAGCGCCACTACCAATGCGCCAGCGGGACAATTGGAAAAGCTCGACGCCGAGGCGCGCGATCTGAAGCCAGGCGACGTGCTGCGGTTCGGCATCGAGCAAGATCCATCGAAGGCCAAACTCATGCAGTTGGTCGATATTACCGAGGCCGGCGAGGCGCTATTCCCAGTCACCAAAGAGAGCGACAGTTATGTCAAACTGAATGCCCGCGGAAAGAAACTGGCCGACCTCCGGAAGGAAGTGAAAACCCTGCTCGACGCCGAGTTTTATCATGACTGCACCGTTAAGATCGACTTGGACCGCATCCGCCGCGACGCCCTGTTGGCCGGCCCGGAAAACTCCTCGAAAGTAACCGTTTTCGGCGTCACCACTGGCAGCGTGATCATTCGCGAAGGGGAAACAAAAACGCTGACGGACTTGGTGCTCCAGATGGGTCAACTACCGCGCGCAGACCTGTCCAACGTCAAAATTCGCCGGCTTGATCCGACGACGCAGCGAGAAACGATTTCAGTGCACAATGTGCGTGATCTCCTCAAGCGGGGCGATCGCAGCAAAGATCCCCTCCTGCAAGATGGCGACCGGGTCGAGATCCCTGAGAAGACATTTAATTTCTGACCACACATGAAGGGTTCCTACGGCTCCTACGGTGCTTCAGTTCCGGGTTACGGCACTTCGCTGGTCGACCGGATCAATCTCTACCTGCATTTTCGGCGCTACTTCAAACTGGTGCGCGACCGCTGGTTGCTGCTGCTGATCTTCACCTCCATCGGCCTCGGCATTGGTGTCTGGCTGGCAGTCACCAAACCAGACCAGTATCAGTCCCAAGCGACCCTCGCCCGGGCATCACGCATGCAATTGCAGAGCGGTTTCGAGGAAACCACGGCGACGGTGGAAACCCTGCTCGCGATGATGCAGACCGAGGTCGTGATCCAACGCGTGCTGGATAAGCTCCAACAGACGCGGGACAACACCAACTCCCTAGTCCGCCCCGACATTTCAGCCCGCCAAGGGCGGGGCAACATGTTCTTCATGGTCGCGAACAGCACCAACTTCGCCTACGCCCAAGATTTCGTTAAGGCTTGGGCCGGGGAGTTTGTGGATTTTCAGAAACAGCAACGGCGCGGCATGGTCGGGACGACTCGGGCGCAGGTCGAACAACAGATCCTGCAATACGAGCGAAACCTCGAACAACGCCAGCAGGCACTCGACGACTTCCGGCGCAAACAAAACATCACCTCGGTGCAAGATGCCGGCGTGGCTGCCCAAACCCGCTTGGACCGAACTTTGGCCGAATACGAAAATTTCAAATCCCAACTAAAACTTTACGAGAACGCCAAGGCGGAAACGCTCGCCAGCCAAGGATTTAGCGGCGCCCCCGAGGCCAACCGCGCCAATCGCAGTGGCAGTCGCAACCCGACGGACGATTCGGACGAATTCAGCAACGGGGCTTCCATGGCGGGAAATTCCCGTTATTCCGAGATTCGGAAACTGGTGCGCAATCTGGAATCAGACTTGGAAGCCAAGCTCAAGGAGCTGAAAGAGCGGCACCCCTACATTATTCGGCAGCGGGAAACCTTGGCCCGCCTGCAAGAGGACCTCAAGTTTGAGCTACAACTGGTTGAGGAAGGTCGCCGCGGTCAAATCGACGCACTTAACAATCGGTTGCTGGGTTATCCCAAATTGATCGAGGACATCCGGGCCGAAATCTTTGAAACCGCCGACCTCCGCAATCAACTGCTCCGCTTGGAGAGTGACGAACGGAATGTCCGCGAAAACCTAGAAGGCCTGAAGCGGCAGTTGGAGGCCATGGGCCGGATCGGAACCGACGAAGACGAGTTCACGGTGGTGCAAGCGGGCACCGGTAACGCCGCCCCCGTGGGGCCCGACCGGCCACGCCTGATCTTGAGTGGCGCCGGAGCCGGCTTGGGCTTGGCCATCGCGCTTATCTTCCTGCTCCACCGCTTGGATGACCGAGTGGAAAATCCCGAAGAAATCGAAGCCAAACTGGAAGAACCCATCTTGGGGCAACTGCCGGAAGTGGACAAACGCCACAATACGGAAGGTTACCTACTGCTCACCCGAATGAAACCGCACACGATGTTTGCGGAAGCTCTTCGGGGCGTTCGGTCCGCTCTGCTGCTCGGGCCGGATGGCGCCAGCAAGCGGTTGTTGGCCGTAACTTCCGCCGTTCCCGGTGACGGCAAGACGACGTTCACCACGAACTTTGCCGCCACACTGGCCGCAGCGGGAAACCGCACGCTGCTCGTCGATGCCGACCTTCGGCGGGGCAACATCCACAATTACTTCGAACAACCGCTCGAAGGCGGTTTAACAGAAGTCTTGGAAGGACGCATGAAAGTGGACGATGCGATTCACGAGACCCAAGTCGCCAACTTGTGGCTCATGCGGGCCGGGGAACGACCTTCAAACCCCAGCGAACTCCTGCTGGGCGCCCGCACCAAAGAACTCATCGGGGAACTCCGGGGACGCTTCGATTACGTCGTTTTCGACTGCCCACCGCTGACCGCCATTGACGACACGTTCTCCATCGCCGCGTATCTGGATGGCCTACTGTTCGTCGTGCGGGCCGGTCGCACCTCAATCCGTTTCGCTCGTTTGGCCATCAATACGATCCGTCAACGGGGCGCACCGCTGGTCGGACTCGTCGTCAATGGGGTGCCGATCGACAACCCCTATTACTACTACACCACTTACTACTACGCATCCTACTATCACAAACCGCTAGCCCCGAACGACGCCGTTTACGCCGACCGCGGCCGTTCGATGGCGGCCATTACTGCGCCCGACGAAACTCGCAGCGCAGATCCGGCCGAAGCGGGCGCCAAGGATCCGGCCAAGAAATAAGGCCGAAACCAAAAGCTTCAGCGCGGCCCCTGTCCCGGACTGGGGCCGGAACGAGGACTCGCGCTAAGCTGGCGAATACCGTCCCAGAGATACTGACTGCCGGAAATGGCGGTCAGGACAGTGGAGGCCAATGCCAGATAGGTCTGAATGGCGGGCGGCCATTTCAGTAGACACCAGAGCACCAGTGCCATTTGTAACACGGTGGCGCATTTACCCGTCCAGCGGGGGCGGACACGCACGGAGCCAACCGTGAAGTGGATGACTCCCAAACCTAAAACCAGCAGCACGTCGCGGGAGATTACCGTCAAATTGACCCACACCGGCAGCGGCGTCAGTCGGTGGTGCTCTAATCCGAGCAAAATTAGCGCGGATACGAGCAGTAGTTTGTCGGCCAAAGGATCCAACACCGCCCCCAGTTCTGATTTCTGGTGAAACCGCCGAGCGATGTAGCCATCGACGCCATCCAACGCTGCAGCAATGCCGAAACACGCCAAGGCTAACCACCGATGCAACTCATCCCCGGACTTGCCGTAGATGAGCAGCAAGGAGATGAAAAACGGCACCAGCAGGATTCGCAGCACCGTGATCTTGTTGGCGGTCGTCATGGTTGGGAAAGGTTGAGCAGTCGGCGCCGCAGTAATTCGAGCGCTTGCTGACTCGTAGCAAACTTGAACGTTTCACGGTCAAACGGATTCAACTGGCGTGAGACGGTAGTCCCTTCCGGACCGGCCAACCCGATGAAGGCGGTGCCGACCGGCTTTGCCTCTGACCCACCCCCTGGCCCCGCGACACCCGTTACCGATAATGCGTAATCCGCGCCGGTAAGACGGCGCGCCCCTTCCGCCATTTGCCGGGCGACCGGTTCACTGACCGCGCCCTGCGAGACGAGCACCGCGGAGTCCACTCCCAGCACCGTTTCCTTGACCAAATTCGCATAGGTTACAAATCCAGCCAAAAGCACAGCCGATGCGCCGGGCACATTGGTGACGCGATGACTGAGAAAGCCGCCGGTGCAGGACTCCGCCAGCACCAGGGTGCGCCGTGCCTTGGTGAGTTCGCGGACAACCACGGCTTCGAGCAAATCGTCGCCCGAGCCAAAGATGCAGTCTCCAATCACCGAGCGAGTGATGGTTTCGGCTTCCGCCAACAGTTCAGGCGCGGAGGCTCCACGTCCGGCGAAGCGAACTTCAACTTCGCCAATCTTGGCGCAAAAACCTAGTTCAAGCCCTTTGGTCACCAACGGGGCCAGCGGGCCGGCGAGTGCTTCTTCCAAGAGCGACTCACCCAGCCCCGACGTGCGTAATGTGCGGGTTTGGCAACCGTGTCCGGGAGGAGACTCGCGGTGAAGCAACGGCAGCACCTCATCGCGGAACATGGGCTGCAACTCCCGCGGAGGCCCTGGCAACAGGACCAGCCACGAGGTCTGGCCCGCCGCTCGAAATGGGTTGGGGGAGACTTTCAGCGCGAGTCCCGGAGCTGTGCCATGCCGATTGGGTAAAACTTGAGCTCCCGTCGGAATCAAGGTTTCGACAAAGGTTCGGGCCGGCACGGGCCGCCCGCGGGATTCGAAAAAATTCCTCACTTGAGCGGCTACGGCCGGATCGGGAACCAGCGTTCGGCCAAGCAGGTTTGCCACCCGCTCGCGCGTCAGGTCATCGCTGGTGGGGCCGAGCCCTCCGGTGGTGATCACCCAATCTGCGCGCCCCAAGGACTCGCGCACGGCGCCCTCTATGCTGGCACTGTCATCCGGCACAGCCAATTGTCGAACCACGTCATGCCCCTCGTCAGCCAATCGGCGGCACAGCCATTGCTGATGCGTGTTAAGCACCCGCCCCAAGAGCAATTCAGAGCCGGTATTGATGATTTCAATAGTCATTACACGTTTTCCACCAGAGCTTTAGGGGTTAAACCAAGCCCGGTAACGATACGGTCAACCAGTTGGGGCGGCAGTTCGGAAATTTCCACTGCCAGCGCGTCCTCTGGGCTTTCCAGCGTGGCCAACTGGCTATCCAGCAAGGCGGGCGGCATGAAGTGACCGGGGCGGGCTTGCAGGCGCTGGGCCAGCAGTTCACGCGAACCGTGCAGGTGGACAAAACGCACCCACGGTTCACCGCCCAAAAGCAAATCCCGATACGTCGCTTTCAAAGCTGAACACGCAACGACCGCGCTTTGTCCATTGGCATGGGATTTTTGCATGAACGTTTGGATGGCCAACAACCACGGGCGCCGGTCCTCGTCGTTCAAGGGAACGCCGGAGCGCATCTTGGCCACGTTGGCGAGCGGGTGGAATTCATCGCCGTCGCGAAAGCTCCAACCCAGCCGATCGGCCAACAACTGTCCAATGGTGCTTTTGCCCGAGCCGGAAACCCCCATGACGATGACAACCATGCCCCGAAGATATGGCCACCTCGTGGCCAAGCGACAATCTTTCCAGCAAGCGGATTGTTCGCTGCTGCGAAGGCACCGGTCGGTGCGTAAATTGCTAGCCTTGACCACAGCGGTAGCGCCAACCGGAGCCATGGAAAGTGGTTTACACCTCTCGCGGCTTTCCAGAAGGTGAATGGACAATGATGGCGCCCCAGCCAGCGGAAGGCTGGGGCCAGCTCGGGTGAGAATTGTCGGACCGGTCGAATTTACCGAACACTACAGCTCAATTGAATTATCGCATGGCAATGTCGTTATGGAACCGAGCTTGGCTCTACCTATTGCTGGGAATGCTCGGTGGCGGGCACTTCGGCCAAGCAGATACTTTTGAGATGATCGAACGAAAGCTCTCCTACGACTGGGGGAAGCTCCTGATCAAGCCGCAGCTCGATCTATCCACGCGGTTTACGGACAATCTCCGGTTTGGCAACGATTCTTTGGTTACGACGATCTACACCAATCTAATCCCCCCGCATTTTGACGCGGCCACCAACTTTGTGCCGGCTCAATTGCAGGTGTCGACCGTCAGGGGGCAAATCCCAGTCGGAACCAACACCAATTTCCGGCTAAATCCGGTCGAATCCGAATTTTTGGTGATCGCCAGCCCGGGCATGAAATTCCAGTTGGGTGAAACCGGCGGCAACACGTTCACTTTCGATTACAACTACGACCGTATTTTTTATCTTACCTTTCCCGAATTCGACACCACCCAGCACCGGGGAGCATTCACCACGGATTTGAAGCTCGGCCGCTTTACCATCAAAGGTTCTGACAGCGTCCAACTCCTCTCCAGCTTTTTGAATGGCAACAATTCCGGGCTTTCCAATCAGGTTGACCGAGTCAATTGGTTCGATAATTACCGAATCACCTACGATGCCACCGCCAAGACGGACTTCTACGTAAACGGAAGCCATTCCCTGAACGATTATGACGCGGGGGTAGCCCTCTATGACCAAGAGACCCTCAGGGGTAGTTTGGGGGCCACTTATAGTTGGTCAGAGCGGCTGCGGATGTTCGTGGAAACGGAGTATGGCCAATCTTCCGTCAACCCCAACCTCGCGACCCAACCGCAGGGACCGCACTCGGTGATCTACGGCGGCTTCTTCGGTGTGCGCGGTGATTTCACCACGCGAATTCAGGGCAGCCTGAAAGTCGGTTATGAAAGTCGCGTTTTCCCAGGCGATTTCCCAGTCGGACAGGAGCCAGTCGCGGTCAGTTCGCCAGCGGTCAGCGCCGATGTGAGTTACGCCGCCGGGCCCAAGACTTTCTTAAAACTCATCTACGATCGCAGTTCCGACGTCTCACCTCAATTCGGCAAGCAATCGTTCATCTACGACCGCTTTCGATTTACCGCCAACCAATTCATCGGCAGCACGGGCAAATGGATTGTCTCCGCCAATGCGGGATTGAATTTTGGAAATTTCAGCGATACCCCCGGCGTCAACCAAGCCCGGACCGACACTATCCTCGATGGCGGACTTCGGCTCACGTATCAACCTAGGGCTTGGCTGGCTACCGTCTTGGCTTACGAATACGAAAACTACTCAACTGAATTTAAAGACCCACAGGTTTCGGCCCAGACTCGAATTGCCGATTATCAGGTTAACAGTATTACGCTTTCTATTATCATCGGCTATTGAATTATGAAATTGAACAAACTCCTCAAGGCGTTTGCATTGTGGCTCCTGGTTGCTGTCGCCGCAGTTCAGACGAGCAGCGCCCAAGTCTCGGCCCGGAAAATCCTCCCCAATGACGTGCTGTTAATCCGGGTGTTAAATGAGCCGGACATGATGGCGGAAAAGAAAGTCACCGCCGACGGCAAGATCGATTACTACTTCATCGGCGAAGTCGACGTAAACGACAAGACCCTCGCCGAGACGCAAAAGATCATCCGGGATAAGCTGGATGCGGATTACTTGGTAGACCCACAAGTCTATGTCGAAGTGAAGCAGTATGCGTTGCAATACGTGACCGTCACCGGACAGGTGAATCGCCCTGGGCAGGTGCAACTTCCCCCTGATCACCAGATGGACATCGTCGAAGCCATTGGCGCCGCGGGTGATTTCAACCGGTTCGCGAACAAAAACCGCATTGAACTTCGCCGGAAGCAAAAAACCACCCGCTACTCCTACGACGACCTGAAGAAACCGGACGGCCGGGTCTATGTGGAACCGGAAGACGTCATCGAAGTGGCTGAATCCAAACTTTGATCCTAGATTTTCATGAGCGAGACCCACAATTCAGGAATGTCCGCCCCCACAACGGGCGAGGCGTTCAAGATTCGCGAATATTGGCACGTCGTCTTGGAACGGCGCTGGTTAATCATCGCGACGTTCGCAATTTTCACCGTCTTGGGCGCCCTCTATGCGTTCAGAGCGACGCCGATCTTTGAAGCCGTAGCCCGACTCCAAATTGATCCGGAAACCGGCGGTGTGCTGAGCCTTAGGGATGCCGTCAGTTGGGGTAACAAGGACCAAGACTATCTGCAAACTCAGTATCGCAACCTCCAAGCCCGATCCTTGCTCGAGTCGGTAATCCAAAAACTCAAACTCGACGAAGACGATCGCTACAAAGCCGCCCCTGACCGGGTGGCCGCCTTGGCGGCTGATTTGGACATCACGCCGATTCGGTTGACCCGTCTCGTTGAAGTCCGCCTGCGCCATTCGAATCCCAAAACCGCCGAACTCACCGTCAACACCCTGGTTGAAAACTTCCTACAACAAAACCAGGACCGGAAAACTGGCAAGGCGATGGCGGGATACCGGATGCTGAAACAAGAAGCCCAAAGCCAAGAGGCGGATTTGACCCAAGCGATTGAGCGGTTGACCAAATACCGTTCGGATAAGTCGATGGTTTCGCTACAAGACGACATGAACGTCGTCGGCTTGGGCCTGAAGACGGCCAAGATGGATTTGGATTCGCAACTCATGCGCCGATCCGATGCACAGAAGGCCGCTGATCAAGCGACCAAATGGATCAAAGATGGCCGGGACCTTGTGGAATTTCCCTACGTTGCCCAAGACGCCATCGTTTCCCAGCTCAAGCTCCGGGTCGCCGCTTCGGAATCGCGACAAGCGGAACTCAAGACCCGCTACCGGGACAAACATCCCAAGGTGATTGAGGTCTTGAATTCCCTACAGGCCGACCGAGAAAAGCTTAAATCCGAGGCTCAGCGCGCCGTCGAGGCAGTCTATAACCTCGCCCTAATCGAACAATCGAGGCTCGGTGAAGCGGAACGAAAGTTCAAAGAAGCTGAAAAAGCCGTCTTCTCCATGAATGACGCCAAGACCCAATACGAACTGATGCTTCGGCAAAAAGAACGGGCTGAAACCATGTATCAACTCGTGCTCTCCAAGACCAAGGAGTATGACCTCAGTTCCAAGGAGCAGATGCAGAACATGGTGGTGATTGATCGGGCTGTGATTCCCTCCAAACCGGTCAAACCCAACAAACCGCTCATCTTGGCGGGCAGCGTATTCGGTGGTCTACTGGCGGCCTTGGGACTCGCATTCTTCGTCAACTTCCTCGACGACTCGGTGAAGAGTCAGGACGACGTGGAAAATTATCTGCGCCTGCCGTTCTTGGGCTACGTCCCAAACATCAAGACCACCAGCGTCGTCGAACGCGACTTGCAGTCCCACATTCAGCCAACTTCGAGTGCGGCCGAAGGTTTTCGAACCCTGCGCGCCGCCGTATCCCTCGCCAAAAACGCGGACAAGCTCCGGAATATCGCCGTCACGAGCACGATTCCGTCCGAGGGTAAATCCCTTGTGGCGTCCAACTTCGCCATCGTCACCGCGCAAACTGGTTTGAAGACATTGCTGGTCGATGCGGACTTGCGCCGTCCGTCCGTGCATAAAGCCTTCCAGTTGCAGAGCCCCATCGGCCTCTCCGCCTACCTTTCTGGCCGAGTTCCCAGTGTGGATGAAATCGTGCACAAGTCGGAGGTGCCGAATCTCGACGTCATTTGCTGCGGGGCCACGCCGAGCAATCCCTCGGAACTGGTCGGCTCCAAGCAGATGTTGCAGTTCTTGGAAGAAGTTTCCGGCCGTTACGATCGGGTGATCATTGACTGCCCGCCGGTTTCGGCAGTCGCCGATCCGCTGGTGGTCGGCTCCATGTGTGACGGCCTGATCTTCGTAACCAAGTTCAACAAGATTCGCCGAGAGCACGCCTTGCGCTCAGTCCAGCGGATTCAAGACGCGGGCATCTTCATTATCGGTTCCGTGCTGAACGACATCGACTTCGAAGGTAAAGATTCATACTACTACAGCTACCACTACTACCAAAACAGATACTACTCTTCGCATTACAAGAGCCGAACGGCTACTCCAAGTGCGGAAACCAAGTCGAGTGGCGGCAAGGAAAAGGAATCGGCCAAGTCCTGATTACCGAAATACTCCCAACGCCGGGCGCACCTCTTGCGAGGTTGCGCCCGTTTTTGTTGCTGGCCCCTCAGGGCAGTCCGTTGTGCGAGGCAGGTTACAGATACTTGGCCAGAAGCGGACGCAGTGCTTTGATCCGCGGGGCCGGCCAGTGTGCGCGGTCCGTCATGATCGCATTGGCCAAAGCCCCATGGCAGGACCAATCAGCGGTCGATGGTATCTGGGAAACCACGTCGGCGAGGATCGCCTTGGCCGTTTCCCCGTTTCGCCGCAGATTGTTGACGACCATTTCCACGGTCACATGCGCCTCGTCGGTTTTCCAGCAGTCGTAGTCGGTCACCATCGCCAAGGTGGCGTAAGCAATTTCGGCTTCGCGGGCACATTTCGCTTCGCCCAAATTCGTCATGCCGATCACATCAAAACCAGCCTTATGATTGAATTGGGATTCCGCACGCGTGCTGAAGGCTGGCCCTTCCATGTTCAAATAAGTCCCGCGGTCATGGGCCCGAGCCTTGACCCGGCGAGCCGAGCGGCGGAGCAACTGACGCAACTCTTCGCAGATCGGTTCCGCAAAAGCGACGTGAGCCACGATGCCTTGGCCAAAGAACGTGTGTTCGCAATCCCGCTTCGTCCGGTCAAAAAACTGGTCTACTAACACGATGTCACAGGGCTTGTATTTCGCCTGCAACGAACCAACGGCGCTGACGCTGATGATCCATTCCACCCCCAGTGACTTCATCGCCCATACGTTTGCACGATGATTCAGCTCCGTGGGGAGAATTCGATGGCCGCGCCCGTGACGCGGCAGGAAGACGACCTCACGGCCTCCCAGTTCACCGGTGAGCAATTCGTCTGACGGTGCGCCGAAGGGGGTTTTCACCTTAACCCATTTCTGTCGGCCAAAACCTTCGAGGTGATATAATCCGCTGCCGCCAATGATCCCAATGCGTGGAGTGCTCATGCGTCTTGGCCTACAAGTCAAAGGGGCGGTGAACGGGATCGCAAGTCGCTTCGACCCCACCCATCTCATTTTGCGGTTGAGCGACCGGCACCCCGCTTTCGCGCCAAGCTGGAAAGAACGCACCGACACTGACTCATCGCCGCCCAGAACAACGACTTGCACCGTCCGATCAGCTAGCGAGCTTGGACAGATGACTTGGCGGCTTCGCTCACTTGGCGCTTTTCTGGGATCTTGGGCACTCTTGTCTGCGCATTCCGCTTCGCTCGAAGCCCTGACGCCCGAAACCAACGGCTGGGTGCGGCTGCGTTCCGCAGGCGAAACCGACCGCGTGCAGGTGTTACAGGGCTCGCCCGATCTCACGACTTGGACTGAAGCGGCCGTGTTCCACGAGGGGACGTTCGACTTCTCGGATGTCACGGCGCCGACAAACGCCGCCCGCTATTTCCGAGTCGTGAGCCGAACCAAGACGCTCAACGACGACGGACGAAACCAACTGTCCATTCCGGGCGATCCGTTCTTCGTGGAGACCTTCGCCCCCTTGGGTGAAACCGGAGTGAACTGGGTAAAGTTTGCCCTTTTGCTCAGCGACGAGACGCGCGTCTGGTTTCAAGACAGCACCAAACACCCCTTCCACCATGACTATGCGAAACTGCGCTTGGCGCCGTTCCTCGGGATGTCGCGGGCCGACTTCGACCAGCACACGCTGCACCGGACCAACCAACTGGCGGTCCTCGGTGCGGTGCTAATCCCAGGCGATGGTCGGGGCGAATATGGCATCCAGTTCGTGGGCCAGGACTCTTTCACCCGCGAGGAAGTGCTGCGCTGGCTCCGGCTGGTGCAGGCGTCCGTGCGAGTGCCGGCCGGAATGCGGGCGCTCTATCTGCCCACCTTCGAACAAAGCGCGGTGGCTCAGACACATCGCGATTGGCTAGCCAGCGCGGGCTTCGAGGTGGCGTCGTCGGACCGCTGGTTGTCGAACGATGCAGTTTACAGCGAAGGCTGGGCGTTGGGCCGGCTCACCTACGTGCCGGGGACGGAGATTCATTCGGCTTACGCCAGTGGCCGACTGCGCGCCACGGACATCCTGCTGACGGATGTCGTGCCCGCAGAGGTGCCGTTGGTGGCAGGCATCATCACGCTGGCTCCCGCCACCCCCAATTCGCACGTCGCGATCTTGGCCCAAGGCCACGGCGTGCCGTTTGTGTGGTTCGCCGACCCGGCCACGCGCACCCACGCGCAGTCGCTCGCCGGCCGCGAAGTCGCTCTGCGCACGGAACATTTCTTCTTTTCCACCGCCACTATACTCGACGTGGAAGGCCATTTGCCGGCGGCATTTCGCGACGAACTCCTCGCGCTCAAACAGTCGAAACCGATCCAATACACGCCCAAGGAAACCCTCGGCGTGATCGCGACCAACGTCCATGAGCTGCGGCCAAACGCGATCCGCTACGTGGGCGGCAAGGCGGCCAACTACGGCCTGCTCCGTCGGACCGTGCCGGCGAACTCCGAGCCGGCGCTCGCGCTGACCTTTGACTTGTGGGACGAGTTTCTGGCGCAGGCCTTGCCGAGTGGCCGGACTCTGCGCGAAGAGGTTGCCTTCAAGTTGGCGGGCGTCACGGATCCGCCCGACATCCTCACCCTACAAGTCCAATTGCTCGCGTTGCGGGACACGTTCACGAAGACGGCGAAGTTCACGCCGACCCAGCAGGCCAACCTCCTCGGCGCGCTCACCAACGCAGGCTTCGACGGTTCGCGGAAGCTTCGTTTTCGCAGTTCAACTAACGTCGAAGACAGCGAGGATTTTACCGGCGCGGGGCTCTACGACAGCTATAGCGGCTGCCTCGCGGATGAACTCGACGACGACGTGGCTGGCCCCTCGGCATGTGATTCGACGGAGCTCAACGAGCGTGGCGTGTTTCGGGCAATTCAGCGGGTTTACGCGAGCTTCTACAACGATAACGCCTTTCTCGAACGGTTCCGCCGCGGGGTCAAAGAGGCGGAGGTCGGCATGGCTGTGCTCGTGCATCATTCCTATCCAGACGAAATCGAATTGGCCAATGGGGTGGCGACTTTGAATTGGCAGAAATCGTTTGGCACCGCCTCGCTCGACGGCCAGCTCGTCTCCCAGATCGGCGCGGAATCCATCACTAATCCCGACTCTGCCGCACGCCCTGAAGTGGTGAACTTCTACCGCTCCGGCGGCTTCACCTCGGTGGTCGTCCGGCAGAGCTCGGGGCTCGTGCCACTGAGCGATCACGTCATGCGCTGGGAGACCGACTATCAGCAGTTGGTCACGTTGCTGAGCACGGTTGCAAACGGCTACGCGCTGATGTTTCCCACAAAGACCGAGTTCGCTCTCGATTTCGAATACAAACGCATCGTCCCGGGCACACTGGACCTAAAACAAGTCCGACCACTGCGCCAGGCCAAGGCTACACCCCTCACCACGTTCCTGCTGCCCGCGACGGAGACGTGGTGCGTCGAGGAAGGCGAATTTTCCGACATCTTCGCCAAACACCGGCTGAAGTGTGAACTGCAACTGGCCTCCGAGGCGCGGCGACTGACCGATGCCGGGCTCGCCACGACCGTATTTACGCACGGCCGCTTCACCACGCAGATTGGCGATGAAACCATCCTGCTTACCAACACGATCAGCCATTGGCCGGAGTTCAAACACACGCGCAACGGCGACGAAACGCTCGACTCATGGGCCGTGGGTAACGGCGCGAACCGGCGCGTATTGACGTTGACCACGCTCTTGAATCGAACCGCGACAGCGCCGCAGGCGCCGTGGGTTATTCCCACCGATTTTCAGCTCACGCTCGAAGCGAAGTATGCCCAAGCCCAACCCACAATCGGATTTGAGGGGCCTACAACCACGCTAAGCGATTCGGTGCGGCTCATCCCGTGCCCGACGATTGGTCCCGATGCCCAGCTCCAAACCCGCGCCTTCACCAACCAGTCCAAAATCACGTTCCAAACCCAGTTCTACTGGCCCCAGCCGCCGAAGGGTCCGAGCGCCGGCTACACCGCACCGAACCTCGGCTTTGTCGAAACTCGAATCACCGGGCTAACCGTCGCTCCCCTCGTGCTGCGTGACCGCGCCGCGCAGACTTACGCCCCGGGGCATCATAATTTTTGGGAACTCTTCCTGTTTGAACCGCGCCGCGACCCGGCGGTCAACGCCGCTCAGTGGGCGGAACTCGAGGCCAAACAGATCCACCAAATTGTGGTGGAAAGCTCCTTCGAGGGACTTTCATTCTGGGCGGTCAACGCCGCCGGCCAGATCCGCAAACTACCGTGATTCCGGCTTGGGATACGGACTCCTGACTCAGGCGAATTTCGGAAAATAGCGCGACTGCCGGGAAGCCGGCGTCGGGGCAAACCCGAAGTTAGGCAAACCTTCTTCGCGCGGCAGGACGATCGGTGTTCCATCTCCCGCCTCGGGATACTCGAAGACCTTGCCTTCATAATTGCGGACCACCACGCGATCATGATTTCGGCTCAGGACGTATTCCGGATTCACCGGCACCTTGCCGCCCCCGCCCGGCGCATCAATCACGTATTGGGGCACCGCGTAGCCGCTGGTGTGGCCGCGCAAACCCTGGATGATTTCAATGCCCCGCTTCACGCTCGACCGCAGGTGAGCCGACCCTTGGATCAGGTCGCACTGATAGAGGTAATAGGGCCGCACGCGGCTCAGGAGCAGCTTTTGCACAAGCGCCTGCATCACTTCCACTTCATCGTTCACGTGCTTGAGCAACACGGACTGGTTGCCGAGCGGAATGCCCGCATCCGCCAACCGACCCAAGGCTTCGCGGACTTCCGTCGTCAGCTCCCGCGGATGATTCACATGCACACTCATGAAGAGCGGGTGATACTGCTTCAGCATCGCGCACAGTTCGGGCGTGATGCGTTGCGGCAAGAAGATGGGGATACGCGTGCCGAGGCGGAGAAACTCCAAGTGCTTGATGGCCCGCAGGCGCCCGAGCAAGTGGGAAAGCTTGTCGTCGCTCAGCAACAAGGGGTCGCCCCCGCTGAGCAGGACGTCGCGAATTTCCGGGTGTTGTTCGAGGTAGGCGATTTGTCGGTCGAACTCTGGATGAAAGTCGTAGCCAGCGGCATTGCTGACCAACCGCGAGCGGGTGCAGTAGCGGCAATAAGCGGCGCACCGATCCGTGACGAGAAACAGCACCCGATCTGGATACCGGTGGACAAGTCCAGGCACCGGCGAATGCGAGTCTTCGCCCACCGGATCAGCTGTTTCCCAAGGCGCGGTATTGCCCTCTTCAACGCGCGGAATGACCTGCCGCCGGATGGGGCAGTTGGGATTGGCGGGATCGATCAGGTTGAAGAAGTGGGGCGTGATCGCGACGGCAAGTTTAGAGCGCGCGAGGATGGCGCCCGCCCGTTCTTCCTGAGTCAGCGTGGGCAGCAATCGCTCAAGCTGCTCCAGCGAGGTGACACGATGCTTCAATTGCCAACGCCAATCGTTCCAATCGTGCTCGGCGATGTCAGCCCAAGGACCGCGGCCCGCCGGACGAAATTCCTTCAGCGCGAGAAGTCTGGGAGACGGAAACTGGAAAGTTTCCGCGGCAGGAGGCTCAAAATCCATTTGAACAGTTCGGCCGAACTTAGGCGGGAAGGCGTGAGCGTCAAGATACGGGCTGCTGATCTGGCCCCTCGGCTTGAGTCGCCGTCTCAGTCCCGAGTAATCGCCAACATCCGCCGCTCCAATTCGCCCCGGAGCTCTTCACGACCGGCTTCATCCAAGCGCCGCGGCACAGCCAGCGGTTCACCCAACGTCACCTCACAACGACTGAACGGCAACGGCACCTGAAACCCATCCCAACTGCGCAGCGTTTTTTTCGCACTCAGGAAACAACTGACCGGCACCAGCGGCAGTCCGGCATATTGCGCCAAGGCGATGACTCCGGCTTGAACATGGTAACGCGGTCCCCGCGGCCCGTCGGGAGTAATGGCGAGATCGGAGCCGCTGCGGGCAGCATCAATGAGTTCGGCCATGGCTTGCGGGCCGCGCCGGCTACTCGATCCCCGCACGATCTGGGCACCAAAGTGCTCCATGACCCGGGCCGCAATCGCCCCATCCTTGCTGGCGCTGGCCATCGCCGTCAGGCGCCGATCGGCCCCCAGCGGGTGCGCAAAGCGGTCAAAAAGGGCGGGGGCGAGCAAGCCCCGATTGTGCCAAACGGAAAAAATCATGCGCTGCTGGCAGCCCGCCTGAAACAGCCCTGAACGATCTTCGCACTGCCAACGAAACGTGGTTGTCAGCGCATTCAACAGCACCCAGAGGGTGCGTGCGGCCAACCGGCCTCCGGGCGTCACCGGGTTTGCTTCGACGACGGCCAAGGGATCGTGGTGATGGTTGGAGGACATCAGGCGCCGCGTTTCAGACATGCCCGGACGAGTTGCTCCACCGAGGCAGATTCGCCCAACACCGAGATCGCAGCCCGCGCCGCGGTGTAGGCGTCGTTTTGCTTAAAGCCCAAGGCGACGAGGGCCGCCGTGGCGTCGTTCAGCTTCGCATCAGCGCCCGACACGGTGACAAGGTCGGCCCCCGAGCTCACCGGAGCGCCCGCCGGGAAGGCGATGGCCCCCAATTTATCCCTCAATTCCACCACGATCCGTTCCGCCGTTTTTTTCCCGACCCCAGAGATGCCCGATAACGCCTTCATGTCGCCCGCCGCCACCGCGGCCGCAAAACCCGCCGCACTCATGCCGCTCAGCACATTGAGCGCGAGCTTGGGGCCAATGCCGGAGACGTGGTTGATGAGTAGGCGAAACAGATCCCGTTCGGCGGCCGAGATGAAGCCGTAGAGCGTGTGGGCGTCTTCCCGCACAATGAGCTGCGTGAGGAGGTGAACGTCATTCCCCAGCGCCGGCAGGCGGTCAAAGGAGGAGAGTGGAATCAACACCTCATAACCCACCCCCTGCACGCCGACGGTCACCTGCGTCGGCAGCGCATCCACCAGTTTACCGTGGAGAAACGTAATCATCCGAGGGAAGAAGAAATGACCCTAGCCCAATGTCCAAGGAACAAAGGGGTAAGCACCTCAGAAAATGGGTTCTTGGTCATCGGCCACTGGCTTTTTGGTTTTCGACACCAGCCGCACCTCGCCGATCACCATCCCCTTATCCACCGCCTTGCACATGTCGTAGATGGTCAAGGCGGCGACGCTCACCGCAGTAAGGGCTTCCATTTCGACCCCGGTGGACGCGGTGATCCGGGCACTGGCTGTAATGCTCACGCGATCGCGGGTGGCCGGAATTTCGAAGTTCACTTCACAGTGCGTAATCGGCAGCGGATGACACAGCGGGATCAATTCGCCGGTCTTTTTGGCCGCCATGATCCCCGCCAAGCGTGCGGTCGCGAGCACGTTGCCCTTGGCGATTTGGTTACTTTCAACGAGTTCGAGCGTGGTTGGGGCTACCCGGATTTCGCCCCGCGCCACCGCCTCACGGAAGAGGGCCGGCTTGTGCGAGACATCCACCATGGAGGCGTCACCACGTGCTGAAATGTGTGAAAGCTGTTGTGCCACAAGGCCGAGGAAACCAAATCCCCCTCGCCCCCGCCAGCCCGGTCGTTATCCTCGTCGCGATGCGGGACACGCAAACAGCAGCCACCCAGATGGCGGTCGAGGCCGAAGCGATCTTGGGCGAGGTGCGCACGCTGGCGGAGCAAGCCGGCGCCGGGCACGGGACTTGGTCGCTGGCGACACCCACTTTACCCGAAGTCACCAGCATTGGCGCGCTGCACCGCTTCGTGGCCACCTACATCCGGGAGACCCTAGGCCACCAAGAATGGCCCTTAATCCTGCGCGCTTGGCAGTTCGCCCGCGAGGGCAAGGCGCGCGAATTGATCGCCCTCGATCAGGCATGGACGGTGGCGCAACGCGAAGCGGCGTTGGCCGAAGCCAGCTTCCAAGTCGGCCGCCGGCAGTTGAACAAGCTCCGCCCGTTGCGGCACGAACGCGTCGTTCAACGATACGCCGCCGCCATTGAGTCGGGCGAAGCGCGAGGCTGGCACCCGCTGGTTTACGGGGTGACCTTGGCAGTCTTCAACCTACCGCTCCGCCCCGGCTTGGTGCATTACGCCGCACAGACGCTGGGCGGACTCGTTGATTCCGTCGCCCGCTGCCACCGACTGCCGGTTGGCGAATGCCAGGCGCTGCTTGAAGCGGCGAACGCGCAGTTACCCGCGGCCTTACCGCCCCTGCCGGGTCTGCCGTTTGCGATCCGCTGAAGTCCCAACTCCGCGTTCGCTTCGCCCATCGCTTTGGCCAATCCTGCCTCAGTGAGTCCGGTCCTCATCTTGGGTTGTGTAACGGTATATTTTGCCCTGCTGCTCGCGATTGCATGGGTCACCAGCCGGCGCGCCAGCGAGGCGGGGTATTTTCTCGGGAACAAGAATTCCCCGTGGTGGCTCATCGCGTTCGGCTTGATCGGCGATTCGTTGAGCGGGGTCACGTTCATCTCGGTGCCGGGCGAAGTGGGCACGAAGCACTTCTCCTACCTCCAAGTCGTGCTGGGCTACGTGTTGGGTTACGTGGTGATCGCGCAGGTGCTATTGCCGCTCTACTACCGGCTGAATCTCACCAGCATCTACTCCTATCTCGGCCAGCGTTTCGGCCCGGCAACCCAGCGGACCGGTGCCTTTTTCTTCGTGTTGTCGCGCACTTTAGGGGCGGCGGCGCGCCTGTTCCTAGCGGTAAATGTGTTCCAGACCTTCGTCTTTGATCGGCTCGCCGTGCCCTTCTGGTTTACGACGGCGGCCATCCTCTTGCTGATGCTGGTCTATACGTATCGGGGCGGGATTCAGACGCTGGTGTGGACTGATCTCTTTCAGTCCGGCTTTCTGCTCCTCGGCGTGACCTTGTCCATCGTGGCCATCGCGCAGGGACTCGGACTCGGGCTGGGGGAACTGGTGACCCGCATCCACGCCAGCCCGACTTCGGAGACGTTTTTCTGGGACTGGCGGGCGCCGAACTACTTCTGGAAGCAGTTCCTGAGCGGCACGTTCATCGCCATCGTCATGAGCGGGCTAGACCAGAACACGATGCAAAAGAATCTGAGCTGCCGCTCATTGCGGGATGCGCAGAAAAATCTCTACGCCTTCATCCCGGTGCTGGTGGGGGTCAACCTGCTGTTCTTGGCCCTAGGCACCCTGCTGTTTGAATACGCGCAGGCCAAGGGCATCGCAATTCCCGCCAAGACGGATCTGCTCTTTCCAACCTTGGCGCTGGGGCCGCTCGGCACCTTTGCCTCGGTCGTCTTCGTGCTGGGCCTGACCGCCGCAACCTTCAACAGCGCAGACTCGGTCCTGACCACGTTGACGACTTCATTCTGCATCGATTTCTTGGGTTTGGATCAGCGGCACGACTTGGATGAACGCGGGCGGGCTCAACGCCGGCACTGGGTGCACATCAGCTTCGCGATCCTTTTACTGGCGGTAATCTTGGGCTTCCGCGCCTTCAACGACACGTCCGTCATCTCCACCGTGCTCAAGATCGCCGGCTACACCTACGGACCCCTGCTGGGGCTGTTCGCGCTGGGTCTGACCACTCGGTTGACCGTGCGTGATCGCTGGGTGCCAGCCGTGTGCTTGCTTGCCCCGGTAATTTCTTGGCTGCTGGACCGTAATTCTGCCGCTTGGTTTAACGGCTACAAATTCGGCTTCGAACTCCTGATGCTCAACGGGCTTCTGACCGCCGTCGGCATCAGTCTGCTCGCCCGCAAAGCCGGCACCCAAACTCAGTGCTAACGGTTTTCCCTGAACCAACCACCCAAAGGAGCAGGGCGATCGTTGAACGATCGCCCCGCCGGCGGACCCCACAAGTAACGTTGGTAGGTTAGGTTAAGCGGACAGAAAGAGAAAACCCGGCGGCCAGTGGGAAGCCCAGCCGCCGGGCCAGTTGTCATGAAGCGGCGCGGCCTGCCTGTTCGCTGGACGCGGTCGAGGTGGAAGGTTGGACTTGTGTCCCGGCGCTGATGGCTGGGACGGAGGGTAGCACTTCGAGTCGTTTTGCGGCTGTCAGTGTTCTTTCCACAAATCCGTGGTCCGCATCATCAATGCCAACCCCGATTCACGGCTGGTTTGGGGTGAATTCTGGCGCCGCGCTGAACACAACGAGGCAGCCTGTCGGGTTTTGCCCAACTCTGTGGGCAGAAAGTTGCCACTGCACCGCGCCGGTGGCGGTCGCCAATTACATCGCCAACTGGACGATCCGTTCGCGCACCTGCTCCGTCCATCGCGCCACGTAGCTCATCGCACGATAAATCTGCTCCAAACGTTCCAGCGGCAACGCGGCCGGACGAGCCGGCGCCCCGATCGCTGGCGCGGCTTCCCACACGACGTTGAGTTGTTGAAGTTCGGTAATGAATTCGTCGCGTTTGGCGTTAACCCGGCCTTGCAACCCCTGCAAACGGTCCAGCCAATCGAGCCCCTCTTGCATCAAGCGCAGCTTGAGCATCGGGGATTCCGCACCCGCCTTGCGCTGCAAAAACTCGTCCGCGGCGCGACAGTCCTGCCCGACCTCGACGAACAGGTCCATGGTTCCGGGCGGAATGCGCTGCACGTCCTTGGGTTTGCCGCCGGCCTCCAGCTCAAGCAGGTGGAGCAAACGGTCGCGCGGTTCGCGGAGCGTGTTGTAGGCGGCGTTCAGCTCGGCATAACGGGTGTTGGCGGCGGCCTTTTCCGCTTCCGAGGCGGAATGAACCCGATCGGGATGAACTTCGGCGGACAGGGGCAGAAAACGACTCTTGAGCGCGTCGGCATCCACCCAAGGGCGGCGGGGCTCGGAAAGCAGGGCAAAGGCGTCGGTCATGGAAAGCAGTGGATCTAGCGTCCGCCCTTTTGGGACCCAGTTCCTGCGAGTGCGGCAACTCCGGCGGCTAGCAGCCACGACCCATGTGGCTCGGACACGCTGTGGAGTTGAGCAAATTGAATTGCGAACTCCTTGCGCAGGGTGGGGAACAAGACTTGGTCCTGAAAGTCCTGAGCCAGAAAGTTGGCTGCCGAGAGGTCGCCTAGAAGGCGGTCCAAATCTGCTGCGGAGGTCAAGTAGCTCGCGTCGTCCCGCAGGGGTTCCCAAAGCGTAAACACCTGAGTGACAGCCGGAGAATCAAAGACAGGGAGTAGGCTGATTCCGAGGGGCGGATTTCGGCTGGCTGGCTCGCCAAGGCCGATAGAGTCCCAATAGGAGATCAGCCTCCGCAGCGCTTCGTCGCGGGGTGAACCCGCCGGCAAAGTCAGGGCATACTCCACAGCTGGTCTGGGGTCAGAATGCGACCAGCCCCATTCCACTCCCTGTGAATCGGCTGCGTTGCCGAAGGCGAGGAGAAGTGCCGTCGCGAGGCCCTGCCCAATTGTCTTCACGCACTGAAACTCTCGCCGCACGAGCAACTCGTCGCCGCGTTCGGGTTCTTCACCTTGAAGCCGCCTTCGGTCAGGGCGTCGGAGTAATCCAGCTCGCTGCCGGTCACGTAGAGGGCGCTCTTGGGGTCCACGACCACGCGCACGCCGCAGCTCTCGACGAGGATGTCGCGGTTTTGCGGTTGGTCTTGCAGGTCCATCTTGTATTGCAGCCCCGAGCAACCGCCGCCCACGACTGCTACCCGGAGCACACCGCTGGGCCTTCCCTGCTTGGTCAACAACGAAGAAACTTTATGGCCGGCAGCACCCGACAGCTTGATCAACCGCTCATCCCCGACCCGAAAACTCGGCAGGGCAGCAGTGGCGGAAGCGGCGGCGGCTCCAATTTTTCCGGCAATCATAACCAGCTCAACTTAGGGCTGGCCTCTCCAAGCGTCAACGGATCGGCGGCCTTTGTTCTAACCCGCCCGAAACTCTCGCCGCCGCCCGGCCCTCTTTAACCGGCGCGTGGCTGAAATTTCGAGGCGGCGGCCAGTTTTTGCCACCAGTCACGTTCTTCGTCGGTCAACTGACTGGGGACCTTCACGGACAATTTCACATAGAGATCGCCGCGGTCAGCCGTCTGCCCTTTGGGCAGGCCGTGCCCCCGCACCCGCAGTTGCTGGCCGGAATTCGTCCCGGCCGGGATGCGCACGTTCACGCTGCCGGTCAGGGTCGGCACCGCGAGCGTAAGGCCCAACACCGCCTCCCAGGGAGCAAGGTCAATGTCCGTGACCAGATCGGTCCCTTGGACCATAAAATCCGGGTGCGGCGAAAGGCGCACGCGCAACAACAGGTCGCCCGCGACACCGCCCCCGAAACCAGATTCCCCCTTCCCCGCGACGCGGATTACCTGACCTTCGTGCATGCCCGCCGGCAGTCGCACTTTGAAGCTATGCGACTCGGTTTCGCCCGAACGCGAGTTCACCCGGCGAAAGGATACTTGGCGCACCGAGCCATTGACCACTTCGTCGAGGCTCACCGCGATATCGCCTTCCACGTCGGCTCCGCGGCTCATGGCTTGGCCGTTGGGTTTGCCACTGGTCTCGCTAAACGGCTGAAAACCACCGCTATCTCGGCCGCCGCGCCCACCAAAGAACTGTTCAAAGAAGTCGCTGAAGCCAGTGCCGCCGAACTGAAACTCGACATCTTCCCCCCCGGTGGGGGAACGGCGCCTTTGCTGCCGCCCGCCGCCCGCACCGCCGTAAGGTTCCCAGCCGGGCGGGGGCTGAAAGCCGGCGCCCTGTTTCCAGTTCGCCCCGAGCGTGTCGTATTTCTTGCGGTTTTCGGCGTCGCCCAAGACTTCGTAGGCTTCGTTGATCTCCTTGAACTTGTCTTCGGCCGCCTTTTTGTCGCGGGCCACGTCGGGGTGATACTTTCGGGCGAGTTGGCGGTAGGCCTTTTTGAGCTCCTCCGCCGAGGCGGTGCGCGGAACCCCCAAGGTAGCGTAGTAGTCTTTGAATTCAGCGCCCATGTGTGTTTGGGCAAGCAGTAGTCGGGAAATGGGACTTCGTAAAACCGCAGTTCGCCGGAAACTCCGCGGCGGCCGTGACACCCATTTTCCACCTGGCACACCCGACTGTTTCTTTTTGTCGCGCCCCGTCGCTGAGCCAAGCCATCGCCGCCCAGTTTTATCGCAGAAAACGCCCAAAATTGGCCACTACGCTCTCCGTTTGCCTCAGGCATTAAGGCTGCGATACCCGGGTTAGCGGATGCGATGGACGCATCCACCCAAGAGCAAAATACCATGATCACAAATCGAACTTTTCGGCGTAACCAAACCTATCCGGTGAGCCCGCTCGCCACCTTGTTCAACTTGAACCAGAACTTGGACCAGTTGCTGGAATCGCCCTTCGCCGCGCTGGGCCGCGAAGGCTTGCAGACCGCCTTTGCCCCAGCGCTGGAAGTCCGCGAGGACGCCGACGCCGTTTCCGTGGCGGTGGAACTACCGGGCGTGGAGCGGAAGGACGTCAGCGTCACGTTCCATGACGGCGTGCTGACTATCGCCGGGGAGCGTAAACCGGAACGGGAAGTGAAACCGGGCGAACTCCTTCGATCCGAGCGCTATTATGGGCGATTTAAGCGGCAGGTGGGCGTGTCCGTGCCGATCGAGACGGCCCGGCTCACCGCGGCCTACAAAGACGGTGTGCTGACCGTATCGCTCCCCAAGAGCGCCTTGGCCAAGCCGCAGACGATCGACATCGCCGTCAGTTGAGCGCCGCCACCGACCCGCGGGGCCACCGGGCTCCGCGGGTATTTTCCGGCCCCCGTGAGCGCCGGTGGTCAGCCGATTACGGTGTCGCGCAGCACTCCGTAGATCTGCGTGGATTTCAGCTCGGGCCCGGGTAGGTGGCGAGGGGCGATCACCAAGGGCCAGTCGTCACGGCTCGCGGGGCGGCACCCGTGCGACCCTTTCACTAGTGACGCATCCAACGGAATGACGTCCATGAGCATCCGGAAGCCGAGTTTCTTTTGGAGCAATCGCCACGCGATTTTCAACTTCACGGCGGGTATTTCCGGATCCAGAAAGAGTTCCACCGGGTCGTAGCCCGGCTTGCGGTGGATATCCACGCAGCGGGCAAAGTCCGGGGCCCGGGCATCATCCAACCAATAATAATAGGTAAACCAGGCGTTTTCTTGGGCGATCGCGACCAAATCACCGGCCCGGGGATGCGCGAGGCCGTTTTCCACCTTGGAGGCAAAATCCCACACTTCAGCCACACCAGGCGTCGCTTCCAGCAGGGCTTGAACCTCTTCTTGGATCGCCGGGTCGTTCACATAAACGTGCGCCAACTGGTGATCGGCGACGGCAAAGGCTTGGGAGTTACCCGTATCAAGCAGTTCCAAACCGAGCTCCTCCCGCACGGACAACCAGCCGCGTTTCCGGAACTCGCGGTTGAGGTGCACCGGCGTGTCGACCGGCGTGATGCCGTATTCGCTGAGCACGATCACTTCTACGCCGCGCGGAGCAAAAAAATCCAGAAGGTCGCCTACAATCGCGTCGATTCGACGCAAATCGTCCGCTATCGCCGGATGTTTCGGGCCGAGTCGCTGTAGGTTGTAGTCGAGGTGCGGCAGGTAAACGAGGTTCAGGGTCGGGCACTGCTTTTCCTCCACCCACTTCGCCGCCGCCGCAATCCAGCGCGACGCTGCGTCCGGCGCGCCTTGGGGCGATTGCACCCCCGCGGCCGGTCCCCAGAAGGTGGCAAAGGGAAATTCCCCCAAGTCCCGCTTGATGGCTGGTCCCAAGCCGGCGGGCCAGGCATAGATGTCGAAGAACTTCCGCCCATCGGCCGGATACATTGGCCGCGGGGTGATCGACCAATTGGCGCCCGAATACATGTTGAACCACCAAAATAATTGGGCGCAGGTGAAATCTGGGTGGGCCGCCCCCAGTTCGTCCCAGAGTTTGGGCGCTGTTACGAGGTGGTTGGACTGCTTCCAGAAATGAACCTCGCTCAGTTCCCGGTTGAACCAACCGTTGCCCACGACGCCGTGAATACTGGGCGAATGGCCGGTGAGATAATCCGACTGTGCCGTGCAAGTGACCGCGGGCAGCGCCGGATCGATGACGGCGTGCTGATTGCCTTGCAGATAGGCACGGAGGCGCGGCGTATGCTCACCTAGGAGACCGCGGGTGAGGCCGACGACGTTGAGGACTGCGGTGCGTGTCACGGGGTGTCATCGGAAAACGAAAACGGACTTCGGTAAAGGCGCCCGTTTGAAAAAAGCATCCGCCCAGGTTTCGCCAACCCCTCGCTGCCCCGTTCTAGGGCTTCTCTCTTGGGGGCAGCTTTCCTAGCGTCGCGCCCGTGAATCTTGCCCAGCTTCAGGCCGCGGTGAAGGCCGGCACCATCGACACCGTCTTGGTCGCGCTACCTGATCCGTTCGGTCGGCTCGTCGGTAAACGCTTCCGCGCCGACTACTTTCTCGATTCCGTGGTGAAATCGGGCACGCACGGCTGCAACTACCTCCTGACCGTCAATCTGGAGATGGATCCGCTAGATGGGTTCAAACTCGCCAATTGGGACGCTGGCTTTGGTGATTTCGAAATGCGGCCCGATCTCGACACGATCCGGGTGCTGCCTTGGCAACCCGGCGCAGCCATGGTCATTTGCGACTTCCACAAGCACGACGGCTCGCGGGTCGCCGAAGCCCCGCGGTCGGTGTTGCGCCGGCAGTTGGAGCGCGTGGCCGACCTCGGCATGACCTGCTTCTGCGCCAGCGAGCTGGAATTTTACCTCTTCAACCAGACCTACCACACTGCCTTTACCAACGGCTACCGCGACCTCCAGCCGTCGAGCGACTACCGCATCGACTATCACCTGATGCAACCGACGCGCGACGAGCCGCTCATGCGCACGTTGCGCAACCAGCTCACCGCCGCCCGCGTGCCGGTCGAAAGCAGCAAAGGCGAATGGAGCCGCGGCCAGCACGAGATCAACTTCACCTATGCCGAGCCGCTGCCCATGGCCGACATGCACGTGCTTTTCAAACAAAGCGTGAAAGAAATCGTCGAGCAACAGGGTAAATCGGTGACGTTCATGGCCAAATATGCGCCGACCGAAGCCGGCAATTCGTGCCACATCCACATGAGCCTGTGGCAAGGCGGCGAAAACGCCTTCTGGGACACCAAAACCCAAGCCGGCTCCAAGCTGTTCCGGCAGTTCCTCGGCGGTTTGATGAAGTATTCGCCGGAGCTGTGCCTCTGCTACGGGCCCACCATCAACAGCTACAAGCGCTACCAACCGGGCAGTTGGGCTCCGACACGCATGGCCTGGGCCACCGACAACCGCACGACCGGCTTCCGCGTCGTCGGCCACGGCAACGGTTTCCGACCGGAAAACCGCATGCCCGGCGCGGATGCGAACCCGTATCTCGCCTTTGCCGCCATGCTCGCCGCCGGCCTCGCGGGCATCGAGCAGGGCCTTGATTGCGGGGACGAATACAAGGGCAACGCCTACGTCGACCCCAAGCTAGCCCGCCTGCCGAGCTCCTTGCGGGTCGCCACGGACCTGTTTGAGCAGTCAGCCCTCGCTCGCACGGCCTTCGGCGACGAAGTGGTGGAATTCTATGCCCACCACGCACGTCTGGAACAGCAAGCCTTCAGCAACGCCGTGACCGACTGGGAAAAGCAGCGCTATTTCGAGCAGATTTAACCCCCCTTCCTCGCCCTTTCGGAGAGCTCGCCGGCACCGCTGTTCAGCGGCTGGGTTGCTCATTGAATTGGGCGCGAACCTCGGCTGAATCTCTGCCGCCGCCCGGGGCGGCGGAACCCGCGGCGACATCGGTGTCGCGGCGGGCTTTACATTCACCCCAGCCCCCTCCCGCGGGCGGGGCGTTGCTTACATCATTCAACAACTCTTAGGCGACCGGCCTCCGTTTCGCCCCGGCCGGATTTAGTCAGGCCGCAGCCGATTTTCTTCGGGGGGCCTAGCCCAAGCCAAGCGAAGAAAATTCCGTTGCCTCAGAGAAAGTCTTGGGGTGAAAGTTTGAGACTCCCGTTGGATTTATGCGCTGAACGCTCGCCGCGCTCGTGACTGCCTTAAAGGGCTCGTTCGCGTCCAGGTGCAGACCATTGGGGGTATCTCCTATGCACCACAAACCCTCCGAGTTCGAGCTGATGGGGCACCCATCCTCGCTACCCTACAAGCCCGCATCCGCGCGACTGCCGGATCTGGTTCCACGTCTGCTCGCCCTCTTGCTGGCGATCTTCAGTTGGCCGCTCGCCCGGGCGGACATTGGCACAGTCATCTTCCAGGACGACTTTGCGGCCACCACCATCGACCCGGCCAAGTATGCCCCGGATGCCCCGTTCTTTGAGGGTGGCGTTGGGGACATCCACGCCGAAGCTGGCAATGGCGTGATGCACTTCGTCGGCACCACCACCCAGCAATGGTGGGCCGGCGCCACCTTGCGCGTCGTGCCAACCTTTACGGCGACTGAAGATAACAAGCTTCAGGTCTCCATCGACCGCGTGGCAGAAGTCGGCGTGGGCTCGGCTTCGCGCAGCGCGCTGTGGATTCTCGACGAGACCCGGACCAAATACGTGCTCTTTGCCGACGTGCGCGCCGAAGGCGGCTGGCGTTACAACCGCAAGATCGGCGAAGACGGCGACGCGCCAACCGGCAGCGGCACCGACATCGTCGCCTTCAACGGCGGCTCCTATGACGACGGTGGCCTGCGGCGGATGAGCATTCTGGCCGACGGCAAAACGGTGAAGCTGCTGCTGGATGGCGTCGTGGGCGCTGAGGTGAAATTTCCGTTCTCCAAAGTTGTGGTCCAATTCGGCAGCTACGCCCGCGCGAATAACGACACCGCGGACACCACGTGGGACAACCTGACCATTGAACGGGTTCGCAAGACCAAGACCCTGTTCGAAGACGACTTTGCGGCCACCACCATCGACCCGGCCAAGTATGCCCCGGACGCCCCGTTCTTTGAGGGTGGCGTTGGGGACATCCACGCCGAGGCTGGCAATGGCGTGATGCACTTCGTCGGCACCACCACCCAGCAATGGTGGGCCGGTGCCACCTTGCGCGTCGTGCCAACGTTTTCGGCCTCGGAGCAGACAGTGGTCAAGGCTTCCATCGACCGCGTGGCAGAAGTCGGCGTGGGCTCGGCTTCGCGCAGCGCGCTGTGGATTCTCGACGAAACCCGGACCAAATACGTGCTCTTTGCCGACGTGCGCGCCGAAGGCGGCTGGCGTTACAACCGCAAGATCGGCGAAGACGGCGACGCCCCAACCGGCAGCGGCACCGACATCGTCGCCTTCAACGGCGCCTCCTACGACGAC
>CAIJLV010000176.1 GCA_903821635.1 uncultured Verrucomicrobiota bacterium
TGCTACATACCCGCTACCGCCTCAATGACTTGGACCGATCGGTGAAGTTTTACACGGAAGTCTTGGGCCTAGACGAGGTCCGTCGGCACAAGTCGCCGCGCGGTTCAGAACTCGTCTTTCTCAAGGCGCCCGAGAGCGAAGAAACTATTGAGCTCTGCCATTTTCCCAACTCCGGGCCAGTGGAAGTTCAGGCCGACCTGACACACCTCGCCTTCCAAGTCGATTCACTCGAAGAATTTGGCCACCACTTGGCCAAACTAGGACTGAAATACTCCGACGGTCCGACTTACAAGCCGGATGGTTCCGGTGGTTTCGCCTTCATAGACGCGCCTGAAGGCTACGAGATCGAACTGATCCAACGCTCAACCGCCGCTGCCGCCGGGAACCAGACCTACTGAGCGATGCGCTGGCGTTGCGGCCAATATGAATTCCTGTTCCCCCGGCCGGCGCTGGTGATGGGCATCGTCAATGTGACGCCCGATTCCTTCTCCGACGGAGGCCAGTTCCGGGAGACCGAAGCCGCGGTGCGCCACGGCGAACAGTTGGTGGCCGAGGGGGCTGACTTGCTCGATATCGGCGGTGAATCAACCCGCCCAGCGTCCGCCCCGGTGGCTGAGGCCGACGAATTGGCACGGGTGCTGCCCGTGATTGAGCGCTTGGTGGCCCGGGTCAAGGTGCCACTGTCCATCGACACCATGAAACCAGGCGTAGCCCGGGCTGCGTTGGCGGCGGGAGCCAGCCTTGTAAACGATGTGGCCGCGAATCGGAAGTCTTCGGCAATTTGGGAGGTGGTCGCCGCCTCCGGAGCCGGCTACGTTGCCATGCACATGCAGGGAACTCCGCAGACGATGCAACTCGCCCCCCACTACACGGATGTCGTGGGCGAGGTTCGCGAGTTCTTCGCCGACCAACTCCGGTGCCTGAACGAGGCCGGCATCGACAGCGAGCAGGTGGTGCTTGATCCAGGAATCGGCTTTGGCAAAGCCCTACCCCATAATTTGGATTTACTCACCCGGTTGGCGGAATTGGGCAGCCTCGCCCGCCCGCTGTTGTTGGGCGTTTCCCGCAAATCCTTCATCGGCAAGCTGTTAGGTCTGGAACTTTCGGACCGGGTGGCAGCCGGGATTGCCTGCTCGGTATGGGCCGCCTCGGCGGGCGTGCAGATTTTTCGCACCCACGACGTCGCCTCCACCGTGCAGGGCTTGCGGATGCTGGAAGCGCTGGCTCAGCACCAACCCAAGACCGTGTGAATTTCTGGCAAGTCATTGGAACAGGATGGCGCCCGGCGGTCGAGATCGTGCTGCTCGCCGTCGGTCTCTACTACGCGTTCCTTTTCATCCGGCGCACGCGCGGGGCCCCGGTGGCGACGGGCTTTCTCGCCCTGCTGCTCACGCTGACCATCGTCACCCGGGTGCTGGATCTGACCGTGTTGAACGCGCTGCTGAACCAGTTCTTCGGGGTTCTGGCGATCGCCGTAGTCGTCATTTTTCAGCCGGAACTTCGCCGAATCCTTGCTGAATTGGGCAACCTGCCCCTCTTCAACCCGACGCGGGAACAACGCGAGAACATCGAAGATATCATTCAGACGGTGGACCGACTTTCGCCGGTCAAGATCGGAGCCCTGATCGCCCTGGAGCAAAACCAACATCTCAGCGAAGTCGTCGAGGGCGGCGTGCCCATCGAGTCCGAACTGACGCCAGAGATGATGGAAACGATCTTTTTCCCCAATAACGCGATCCATGATGGCGGTGTGATTGTGCGGGACGGCCGCATTCTGCGGGCGGCCTGTATTTTTCCGCTTACTCAGCGGCAGGATCTCCCCAAATCGGTCGGCACGCGCCATCGAGCGGCCATTGGACTTTCAGAGGAATCCGACGCGGTCGTCGTCGTGGTTTCCGAAGAAACCGGCTCCATTGCCTACGCGTATCGTGGGCAATTGGTTCGCGGGATCACGGTCGAGGAACTGCGGGCTTTCCTGACCTCCGTCCTAGTCCGCCAAGTGGAGCCGCGCTCTTGGTGGCAAAGGACCCGGGGATTTCTCGCCAAAGCCCCGCCGCCCCGCGGCGGATTCGGAGGACATTGACATGCTGGGACGTGATTTTTTCATCATCAACCGCTGGCAGAAATTGTTCGCGCTGTTTCTCGCCGGGCTGATCTGGCTGGCGGTTCGCTCTGGCATCGCCCTCGCGCCCGCCCAAGGCGAGATCGGGCACGACATTCGGCAATTTGATCACGTTCCCCTCGCGGTCCTGAACTGGGTGAGCAATGAAACCCGTTTCCGACTCGAACCCACGCAGGTCTCGCTCGTTCTGCGGGGCGATCCCTCCGTGCTGGAAAATGTGCGCGCAGATCAACTCGAAGTCTTTGTAAACCTCATCGAAAACCCGCCCGGCAAAGGCACCCGCCCCATCCACGTCTATGTCCCAGCCGGCACGGAACTAGTCTCAGTCCGGCCCCGGGAAGTGCTGGTTGACCGCCTTCCCACGAGCGACGCCACGGGCCACCGCAACTAAATCCCCCTCAGAAACCATGGCTTCCAAAAAAAGAATCTTCGGCACCGACGGTGTCCGCGGCCGGGCCAACATCGAACCAGTGACGGCAGAGACAGCCCTCAAACTCGGCCGGGCTGCCGCCCACGTCTTTAAGCGACAAGTCGGGCAGGCGCGCGATCGGGTCCGCCACCGCATCGTCATCGGCAAGGATACACGTCTCTCCGGCTACATGCTGGAAAACGCGATCTCCTCGGGCGTTCTGTCCATGGGCGTGGACGTCGTGTTCATTGGCCCCCTGCCGAGTCCGGGCGTCGCCTACGTGACTCGTTCCCTGCGGGCTGATGCCGGCATCGTCATCACCGCCTCGCACAATCCCTACGACGACAACGGCATTAAATTTTTCCGCGCCGACGGCTACAAACTCGACGATACAATCGAAGGCCAGATCGAGGAACTCGTCTTCAGCGGAGAGATCGAAAACATCCGTCCCACCGCGGGCGAAATCGGCAAAGCGGTTCGCGTGGATGACGCCATCGGCCGCTACGTGGAACACGCCAAATCCAGCTTCCCCCGCGGACTCACCCTCGAGGGAATGCGCATCGTGATCGATTGCGGCCACGGTGCCGCCTACAAAACTTCGCCGATGGTGCTGCGGGAACTCGGGGCCGATGTGATCAGTTTTGGCACCCAACCCAACGGCACCAACATCAACCAAGACTGCGGTTCGATGCATCCGGCCCTGCTCGCCAGCAAAGTGCGGGAATATCGGGCCGACATCGGTATAGCCCACGACGGGGATGCTGACCGGGTGATCCTCTGTGACGAACTGGGGAACCTCATCGACGGCGACGATATTCTGGCCATCGCCGGACTACAGATGCTCGCGGAAGGCACTCTCGCCAAAAAAACCGTCGTCGCCACCGTCATGAGCAACGCGGGCTTGGAGGCCGCCATCACGGCCGCTGGCGGCACCGTGCTGCGCACCCCGGTCGGAGACAAACACGTCATCGATCTCATGCTCGCCGAAGGTTACTCGCTGGGCGGCGAGCAGAGCGGGCACCTCATCTTCCGTGCCCACAGCACCACCGGTGACGGCTTGGTCGCCGCGCTGCAAATCCTCAGTTCGATGAAGACGCGGGACTTGCCGCTGTCGGTGCTGGCCCGGTGCTGGCAGCGCTATCCTCAGGTCGTCACCAATGTAAAAGTTCGAGCCAAACCACCCTTTGAAGATTTGGACGCGGTGCTCGAGTTGGTGAATCAGGCTGAAGCCGAGGTAAAATCCAAAGGCGGGCGCGTGCTACTGCGTTACTCCGGGACTGAAGCCAAGGCCCGCCTCTTGATCGAGGGGCCAGACCTCAGTGTGCTCAATTCGTGGAGTGAACGGATTTGCGGTGCCATCCGCCGGCAGATCGGGAGCTAAACTCGGGCGAATGACGGCTGGCGGCGCTTGGGGTCCGCCGAACAAAACCCCAGCAGCCTTGGCGCTGCCGGGGTTTTTTAGCAATTGACGGACTACTTGTTGGTTTCGAATTGAATGCCCAAACTGTCCAAAGTAGCTCCCTCATCGCGATGGAGAATGGCCAACGCTCGGAAGTAATCGGCGACTGCCCGCAACTCGTCCGACCGGGCCAGCGTCAAATCACGCTGAAGCCGCAGCACCACGAAGCTGGTGCTTTTTCCGTTCTCCAGCTTCTTCTGCTCCGCATCCAGAGCCTGTTCGGCGTAGCTACGCGCCTGCTTGGTGGCCTCAACCCGTTCAAAAGCCGTCTGTGCATTCAGGATCGAGTTATCAATCGATACCATGATCGTCTGTTCCAACTGCTTGAGCCGCAGGAGCAGCCGTTCCGACTCCAGCTTGCTCGCCTTGTAACGATTGCGTTCCGCCCGGTTACTGAGCGGGAAGGACAACGTCACCCCCACGCCGTAGCGAGGGTTGTCGCGATCGGCCAACTGGTCGAATAAATCGCCACTGCTACCCGTGGTCGCGTTGCCAAACCAACGTGACGAACGCCCTGACGCTCCGTAGCTGGCGTCCATATCCAGCTGAGGAAAGAGCTGATTCTTACGAAAGCGGAGCGTGATATGCTGCTTTTCCAACTCCAGTTTGGACTGAAGAATGTCCGGCCGCATCGTCAGTCCTTTGTGCCAACTGTCTTGGCGATTGAAGACATACGGTGTCGGCACCAGTTTTTCGCTAGGCTCCAATTGGGAATCATCCCCACCAAAATCATCCGTCAGCAGGCTCTTCAGCGTATTCTGAGCGATCCGGTAACTTTGCCGGGCGGAGAGCAAATCGGCCTTGCTACTCGCCACTTGCGCTTCGGCCTGCTTCTCCTCCAGCGGCGCCATGGCTCCGACTTCCACGCGCTTTTTGTTTTCCGCGAGGGAGCGTTCCGCCAGCTCTAGGGCCTTCTCTTGGACCATCTCGTTTTGACGGGCAGCCGCCAGATTGTAGTAGGCTACCAACACGTCCGTCGCGGTGTTGATGATCTGGAGGCGCAGCAGTTGTTCGTCCTGCGACACTGTTTTTTTACCCAACTGAATGGTCCACCGGGCGTTATCGATCCAGAAATTCTTGAGCAACGGCTGAGTCAGGGTGGCTGAAGCTCCGCCGAAATAGTCAAAATATCCCCAGTCGCCCGGATTGATGGCGCCGCCGCTGCGGTCCCCGCGATTGCGCAGGACATTGCCGCGGAGATCATACCGCGTGCCAGTCGGCAGCAGACCGTTTAAGCCGGAGTTAAAGTTGTCCTGATCCTGTTCGATGGGTGGCGAAATGATGCCAGGGGCCAACTGCGAACCTGCGCTGCGATTGAAATCATAGCCGGCGCCAAAGGAAAAATTGGGGTCATACGCGCCGTAGGCTCCCTCCAAATTGATCCGCGTCAGATCCGGCACGTAGCGGGCGATCCGGATGTCCAAGTTCTTCTGCAGCGCCTGCTGGATACATTCATCAATGGAAACCGCCTTGACCGGGCGATCAGCGGCTGTAGCCAGCGCCGGAGCCAACAAAATGGCGGCGGCGAGCGCGGAAAGTTGCTTCATGTTTTGTGCAGACTGCGAAATGCTCCCCAAGGGGTCAAACGTGAGTTTACCAACGCGATAAACGACCCGACGAAGACGCCCAAGGTTTCAGGGAAATTCACCCCTTCAACTCCAGATTGGTTCCCCGGTGACGGCCCGCGCACATTCCAAGGCACTGGTGAAGGCGTCTTCGTGAAAACCGTAGCA
>CAIJLV010000177.1 GCA_903821635.1 uncultured Verrucomicrobiota bacterium
CGGACCAAATACGTGCTCTTTGCCGACGTGCGCGCCGAAGGCGGCTGGCGTTACAACCGCAAGATCGGCGAAGACGGCGACGCCCCAACCGGCAGCGGCACCGACATCGTCGCCTTCAACGGCGCCTCCTATGACGACGGCGGCCTGCACACCATGAGCCTCATCGCCGACGGCAAAACGGTGAAGCTGTTGCTCGACGGCCAACAGGGCACGGAAGTCAAATTCCCGTTCTCCCCCGTGGTCTTTGAATTCGGCAGCTACGCCCGCGCCAACAACGACACGGCCGACACCACGTGGGACAACCTCGTGATCGAAACCGCGGGTGGAGCCACCTTTGCCCCGACCTCGTTGAGCATTCGCGCCGGCCAAAACAGCGGCGAAGTCACCCTCAAGATTCCCGCGGGCCAGAACTCGCAGAACTCGGTGGAGGTCAAAGTCGTCAGCGCCAATCCGGCCATTGCAACGCCCGTCGGCGCCGTAAACGGCGGGCTGACGGTTACCTTCCCGGCCGGCGGTTCCAACACGCAGACCTTCAAGGTGCAGGGCGTCGCCCTCGGCGGCACCGTGCTGAACATTGAAGGCGACATCGCCGCCGGCAATCAGCTCGCCGTGGCGGTGATCAGCGGCCCGGGCCTGAAGCTGGAAGAAAACTTCAGCGCCGCTACGCTTGATACCGGCAAGTGGCAGGTGGTGAACACCGGCTTCGAGGTTGGCACCGGCAGCTTCACGGTCGCGCCGACCGGCGGGGCGCTGGACATCAGCGGCTTCGGCGAATCTGACTACTGGAGTGGAGCTTCCCTGAAGACTGTCCAAAACTACGTGGCCACGCCCGACCTGCATCTGGCCTTCGAGGTAGACCGCGTGCTCCTCGCCCAGTCGGGCACTGCTGGTCGTTCGGCCGTTTACATCACCACGGCCGACCGTTCCAAATTCGTCTTCTTCTCCCAAAACGAAGGTGAAGGTGGCTGGAGCGTGAACGTGAATCCGGGCAGCCCCACCGGTGGCGGGACAGCCATTGCCGCCTTTGCCGGCGTCGATGTGGGCCTGCATCGCATGAAGCTGGTGGCCAACGGCGAGACGGTGGAAGTCTTCCTAGACGGCGTTTCCGGTGGGCGTTTCCCGTTCGCCGTCACCACGGGCATTCACTTCGAACTGGGCGGCTACGCCCGCGCCACAGGTGACACCACGACCGCCCAATTCGACAATGTGCGGATTGAGAACGTCCTCCCTTGCACCACGCTGGCGCCGCAAAGCGTCACCCTGACCCGGTCGGATTCCGGCCGTCAGGTGACCGTCACGGTGCCCGGCCTGTTGCATGATGCCGCCCCAGTCTCGGTCGACGTCACCAGCAGCGCCCCCACCGTCGCCATTCCCTCGGGGGCGGTGAACGGCGTGCTCACGCTGACCTTCGCCGCCGGCGGACCCAACTCACAGACGTTCACCGTCACGCCGGTCGGCTTAGGCACGGCCACGTTCACGCTCAACAGCACCCCGGCAAATTGTGTAGCCGGTTCCCTCGTCGTCGATGTCGTCGCCGTTCCGGAAGTCCTCCTGACCGACGATTTTCCCGGCACCAGCGTGAATTCCACGAAGTGGGTGGTCGACCCCAGCGCGTTCGATACCGGCACCGCCACGCCGGAATCGGCGGTCACCGTGGGCAACGGCGCCGCCAACTTCGAGGTCACCGCGGAAGCCTCACTCTGGCCCGGGCTAGCCCTGTTTACCGCCAACACCTACGCCGCCAAACTGACCGAACCCGTCACGTTCGAAATCGACCGCGTGTCGGTTGATTTCGTGCTGACCACCGGCACCGGCGCGGAACAACGCAGCGGCATCTGGGTTCGGGAACCGGGCGGTAACTTCGTGTTCCTGTCCGACTACCTCGCACACGACGGCCGCAACTACGGCTGGCGTTTCAACAAGGCCAACGGCGGCGCCGATGATGACCGCGTGGGGCCGGGCGTAAACTTGGCAGCCTTCGACGGCGGCACGTTTGACGACACCGAAAAACACCGCCTGAAGCTGGTCGCCAATGGCGCCTCGGTGAAACTGTATGTGGACGGCATCTTTGGGGCGGATGTGCCCTTTGCCTTCGGCACCGGACTAACCTTCGGCTTCGGCGCCTACGTGGACGAAACGGGCAATGTGGTGAAGGCCCAGTTCGACAACGCCCTCATCACCGGCGGCGCGGCCGTGATCGTGGAACCCTCGGTCCTCACAGCGACCCAATCAGCCGATGGCTCAGTCGTCATCTCGTGGACCGGCACCGGCACCCTGCAAAGCAGCGACGACTTGAAGACGTTCAGCGATGTGACCCCGGCTCCGACCGGCAAATCGCTCAGCCTGCCTGCGGGCTCACTCGCGGCGCAAAAGTTCTATCGCCTTAACTGATTCCAACCACCGGCGGGTCACCCCCGCCTGATAAAATCATGCGCGGGTGTCGTGGTGACAGACTCAGTTTGCACCGCGACACCCGTTCGCTTTTTAATCCGCGCATCAATCCCGCCCTCCGCGCCGTGCATTCTTCTGCCCCCTCGCCGCTCGCCATGTTTCGTCCGGGGGCGCGATGCCTGATCGCCGCCTGCGGCGTCTTCACGGTGGGGGCACTGGGAGCGACCCTAGATTGGCAACCGGCGGCTGGCCTCCGCTTCGCCCGTCTCCCGACCGTGGCCAGCCATGAACCGGGCTTCGCGTCCCTCGGGCCCGAGACGACCGGCATCACCTTCACCAATCGCCTCGCCGAGTCGCGTTCCCTCACCAACCAGATTTATCTCAATGGCTCCGGCGTGGCAGCTGGCGACGTCGATGGCGACGGCCGCTGTGACCTCTATTTCTGCGGACTGGATTCACCAAACGTCCTTTACCGAAATCTCGGCGACTGGCGTTTTGCCGACCACACCACCACCGCGGGCGTAGCCTGTGCCGACCAAGCCTCCACCGGCGCGGTCTTCGCCGATCTCGACGGCGACGGCGACCTGGACCTACTGGTCAACGGGATCGCACGCGGGACCCGCTGCTTCCAAAACGACGGCACTGGGCACTTTCAAGAGTCCACCGCCACGGCCGGTCTGGACCGAACCACCGGCGCCATGTCGCTGGCACTCGCGGATGTGGAGGGCGACGGCGACCTTGATCTCTACGTGGTCAATTACCGTAGCACCACGATGCGGGACGAGCCGGACAAACGGTTCGCCGTGACCACCACCAATGGCGTCTACCGGTTGCTTAGCGTGGATGGTCGCTCCGTGACCGATCCGGGGTTAATCGGGCGCTTCAGCGTCGATCCGGTGGCGGGAGTGCTCGAATACGGCGAAGCGGACGGACTGTTTCTAAATGATGGGCACGGCCGCTTCACGCGGGTCAGTTGGACCGGCGGCGCCTTTTTGGACGAGGCCGGCCAACCGGTGTCGGTGCCCTATGACTGGGGTTTGTCCGCCATGTTCCGCGACCTGAACGGCGATGGCGCACCCGACCTTTATGTGTGCAATGACTTCCAGTCTCCGGACCGGATTTGGCTGAACGACGGCCGGGGTAACTTTGGAGCGGTGCCTCGACCCGCCATTGCACAGACGAGCCTGTTTTCGATGGGCGTCGATTTCGCCGACCTCGACCGGGACGGGCAGGACGACATTTTCGTCGCCGACATGCTGAGCCGAGAGCAGTCCCGCCGGCAGGTGCAGGTGATGGACTTCAAGGGCGTCGCCGCGGCCGATCCGGGGAATGCGGATCGCCCCCAGTATTCCCGCAACACGCTCTTCTGGAATCGCGGCAACGGCACTTGGGCCGAGATCGCCCGGTTCGCCGGCATCGACGCCTCGGAATGGTCCTGGTGCCCCGGTTTTCTTGACGTGGACTTGGACGGTTACGAAGACCTCCTGATCACGACCGGCCACGGACGGGATGCCCAGCATGCCGACGTAGCGGCCGAACTCGACCGGATGAAGCGCGAGCGGCGGCTACCGTTCGCCGAACAACTGCGGCTCCGGCTCAAATTCCCGAAACTAGACCCGCCCAACATCGCCTTTCGAAACCGGGGCGATCTAACATTTGAAGAAGTGGGCCACCGCTGGGGATTTGATTCGCGCCGTGTCGCGCAGGGCATGGCCTTTGCCGACTTGGACAATGACGGTGATCTCGACGCAGCCATCAACTGCCTCAATGACGCTCCGTTGCTCCTCCGCAACGAAGCAAGCCAACCCCGGCTCGCGGTGCGGCTGAAAGGACGCTCGGCCAACACCCGCGGAGTGGGCGCGAAAATCCGGGTGACGGCTCCCGGGATGCCCGACCAGTCGCAGGAGGTCAGCAGCGGCGGCCGATACCTCTCGGCAGACGAAGGCAGTCGGACCTTTGCAATCCACCGAGCGGACGACCGAGCCACAGTGGAGATCAACTGGCGCAGCGGCCGCCGCACCGTGCTAACCAACGTGCTCGCCAATCATCTCTACGAAATCGACGAACTTGCGCCCCCTGCCCCAGCCGGGCCGGCAAAGGGCCCGGCCGCCCCCCTCTTCGACCACGTCAGCAGCCGGCTAAACCATCGGCATGTGGATGAAGCCTTTGACGATTTTGCCCGCCAACGGCTGCTCCCACGCCAGCTTTCGGAAGGCGGACCGGGCGTGACCTGGTTTGATTTCAACGGCGACGGTTGGGACGATTTGATCATCGGCGCTGGCCGGGGAGGCCGGTTGGCAGTTTTCCGCAATGACGGTAAAGGCGGCTTTGTGCCCCAGCGGGCCGGTCTCCTGCAAAACCCGCAGGAGCACGACCTCACCACCGTGCTCGGTTGGCAACCGGAGTCCGGGAACGCCAACTTGCTGCTGGGCCTGTCCAGCTACGAAGATGGCCCGCCCCTCCGTGCGACAGTTCGCGGTTTGTCGCTGAACACCGGCGCCACCAACGACCTGTTCACCGGTCCTGCGGCCATCGGCCCACTGGCTTTGGCGGATCTCGAAGGCGATGGGGATCTCGACCTCTTCGTCGGCGGTCGGGTCATCCCGGGCCGCTACCCAGAGCCCGCTTCGTCCCATGTCTTCCGGCAGGAAAACGGGCGGTTTATCCCCGCGGCGGCGATCGACCGAAGGCTGGCCGGACTGGGTTTGGTGAGTGGGGCTGTGTTCACCGATCTGAATGGTGACGGACTGCCAGAATTGATCGCCGTGTGCGAGTGGGGCGCGGTTCGACTGTTCCGCAATGAGCGGGGCGAATTAAAGCCCTGGGTGCCTCCCATTCAAATTACCGGCGGCGTCCTTGCCGGCGCGCCGGTCACCACGCTCGACGGGCTGTCTGGTTGGTGGAACAGCGTCACGGCGGGCGATTTCGACAACGACGGCCGGCTGGATTTTGTCGCGGGCAATTGGGGGCGGAACCACCGCGACCAACGATTCCTCGATGCGCCCTGGCAGCTCCACTATGGCGAGTTCGAGCCAGGTGGTCCGTTGGCGCTGATTGAAGCCCGGTTCGATCCGGGATTGGGACGACCCGTGCCCGTCCGCGACTGGGGCACGCTCGCGCTGACATTCCCCGCCGTGCGCGAGCGGTTTCCCAGTTTTGCCGCCTTCAGCACGGCCGGGATCAGCGACCTCCAGTCCGCGGGTATGCCGCCCCTGCAGACCGTCACGGCGAACACGCTGGACATCCTAATTTTTCTAAACCGGGGGGAGCATTTTGAAGTCCGCCCGTTGCCGAGAGAGGCGCAGTTTTCTCCCGTGTTCGGCTTGGCCGTCGGCGATCTGGATGGTGACGGCAACGAAGACCTCGTGCTCGCGCAGAACTTCGCGTCGGTCTCGGCCGCGGAATCGCGCTTCGATGCCGGACAAGGACTCTACCTTCGGGGCGATGGGCGGGGTGAATTTGCCGCCGTCCCGGTCGCGGAAAGCGGCTTTTCACCGGGAGGCGACGGACGGGGACTGGCCTTGGCGGATTATGACCAGGACGGCCGGGTGGATCTTGCGGTGGGCCAGAATCGCGGCCGCACCGGCCTCTATCGAAATGTCCAGGGGCGGCCCGGACTAACGGTTCGATTGCGTGGGCCCGAGCACAATCCGGCCGCCATCGGAGCCAGTCTCCGGCTCGTGGACGCCGCGGGCCGCTTGGGGCCAGCGCGCGAACTTCGGGCGGGCGGCGGCTACTGGTCGCAGGATTCCCCAACCCAAGTGCTCGGCGAAAACGCCCGTGCCGCCGCCGTGGCCGTGGAGATTCGCTGGCCCGGTGGGCGAGTGGAACGAGTCGCAATTACCGCTGGGGTCAGAACCCTCACGCGCTCCTTTCCGGGGCCGATTTCACCCTGAAGTCAGGCCCGCCCCCACCCGTGCAATGCGCCTGGAGTTCTAGGGCAGTTGCAGATCCACCTTGAGCCTGACACGCATCTCGACAGCATCATCGGCACCCCCCTGATCACATGACACCCGCTCGCCAGCTTCTGTGCCTATTGTTCACGTTGGGCGGCTTGGCAGCTCTTGGCGCGGAAACGCCCCCGGCGGCCAAGGCGCCCGAAACCGTGCTCCAACGGCTTGCTCGACGGCTCAAGTTCCAGCAGGCCATGGCCACGAACAAGCAGGCCTTTTTCGGCTTCACGTTCACCAACCAAATCGAGCCGAGCCAGATCCGTTTCCAACATCACATCGTGGATGATGCCGGGCGGAATTACAAAGCGGCCCAATATGATCACGGTAACGCCTTGGCCGCTGCCGACGTCGATGGCGATGGCCGGACTGACCTCTATTTCACCTCTCAACTCGGCCGCAACGAACTGTGGCGGAATCTGGGCGGCGGGAAGTTCGCAGACGGCACGGCTAGGGCGGGTTTGGAAATGACAGATCAGGTTTCGGTCGGGGCTGCCTTTGCTGATTTCGACAACGACGGCGACCCCGATTTGTTCGTCACCACCGTCCGCCACGGCAACCGCCTGTTCCAAAATCAGGGGGGCGGCCGGTTTGAGGATGTCACCACGACGGCGGGTCTGGGCTATTCCGGACACAGCTCTGGGGCGGTCTTCTTCGACTTCGACAACGACGGCCGGCTAGACCTGTTCTTGACCAACATTGGCGTCTTCACCGGCAACGATTTGGGGCGCGGGGGCTATCACATTGCACTGACCGACGCCTTTGCCGGCCACACGGTTCCAGAGCGGACGGAGTTCAGCCTACTCTACCACAATGAGGGGGGCGGACGCTTCAAAGAGGTATCCCGGGCGTTAAAGCTGCGCGACGGATCTTGGTCGGGCGATGCGACGTTCAGCGACTTGAACGGCGACGGGTATCCCGACCTGTATGTCGTGAACATGCAGGGCGACGACCATTACTACGAAAACCTCGGCGGCAAGGGGTTCGTCGAGCAGACCGCAAAGCGGTTTCCAAAGACTCCGTGGGGTGCGACCGGGGTGAAGTTCCTCGACTACAATCGCGACGGCCTCATGGACCTGTTCGTCACCGACATGCACTCCGACATGACCCAACAGCAGACCGAAGATGCTCTAGGCTTTCGCCCCTTTTACGAAAAGAAGAAGAGCGAGGCCTATTGCGCAGTCCAGTGGACCGAGGAATACCTGCAAGGCGCATCCAACAACCTCTTCGGCAATGCATTCTACCAAAACCGAGGCCCCGGGACGTTTGCCGAGGTGTCGGAACCGCTGGGTGTCGAAACTTACTGGCCTTGGGGAATCAGCGCGGGCGATCTCAATGCCGACGGCTTCGAGGACCTCTTCGTTACCGCCGGTATGGGTTATCCGTTCCGGTATGCCGTAAACTCTGTGCTGCTCAACGACGGTGGCCGGACTTTTTTCGATGCCGAGTTTCTCGTCGGGGTCGAACCGCGCGCCGGGAAACTCGAAACGGAGTGGTTCACGCTCGACTGCTCCGGAGCGGACCGAACGAACGATCTGTGCGGCGGCAAAAGCGGACTCGTTGCCGTGCCAGGAGCCCGAACCAGCCGCTCTTCGGTGATCTTCGACCTCGACGACGACGGGGACCTCGATGTCGTGACAAACGAGCTCAACGACCGACCGCAGGTGCTGGTAAGCAATTTGACGAACCGCAAAGCTGTTCACCACCTCCGAGTCCGGTTGGTGGGCTCACGGTCGAATCGCGACGGGCTTGGGGCCACGGTGACCCTGCGCCGCGCCGGCCAGAGTTGGACGCAATTTCACGACGGCAAGTCGGGCTATCTGGCTCAGAGCTCCCTGCCCCTCTATTTCGGGCTCGGCGACGCCACTAAGCTAGACTCAGTCGAAGTCCGCTGGCCCTCGGGCGCACAGCAGATCCTTCGCGAACCCGCGCTCGACTCAATCCTTGTGCTCCAAGAGCCCCCACTCCCGGAACACTGAGCCCGGCGGCGGGCGCTGATTCCAGCGCGGATTTTGCCAGCCAATTCTCGCAGCACCAGTGCGCCGAACCTCGTCCACCGTGAAATCTCCCCAAGCCCGCCAACAAGGCCGCCCACTCGGCCCGGAAGCGAAGCCGAAATTCGCTGGCGGGGGTTTGTTTCCGCGCTGCGACTGCGCCGGGAGGAAGTCCTGAACTTCGACGAATACCCGTTTCACATTCCCGCCAGCCGCACTCTGGACCGGCTCGAACTCCATCCCGCAGTGACGTTTTTCATCGGTGAGAACGGTTCCGGAAAATCCACCTTGCTGGAAGCGATTGCCCTGAAGCTGCGGTTCAACGCGGAGGGCGGCAGTCGCCGGTAGAGCGACTCGCGCCGAGTCTGGTGACTGATTACGACTCAGCCATCGCCCACTCGAAAAATGCTCCGGGTTTGTTTTACGCCGACGTCTGGTTAGACTCCGGGCACAGTGACTTTGCAGGAAGAAATTCAGCGCCGGCGCACGTTTGCGATCATTTCGCACCCCGATGCCGGCAAGACGACGCTCACCGAAAAGCTGCTCCTTTACGGCGGCGCCGTGCAGCTCGCCGGCTCCGTAACAGCCCGCAAGAACCAGCGCGCCACGACCTCCGACTGGATGGAACTGGAGAAGAAGCGGGGCATCTCGATCAGCTCCACCGTGCTGCAATTTGAATACGGTGGCTTCCGGGTGAACCTCCTCGACACCCCAGGGCACAAGGACTTCTCCGAGGACACCTACCGAGTGCTTACCGCCGTGGACGCCGTCATCATGGTCATTGACGCCGGCAAAGGGGTCGAAGCCCAGACCAGAAAGCTGTTCGAAGTCTGCGCGCGGCGCGGGGTGCCGATCTTCACCTTCATGAACAAGCTCGACCGGCCCGCGCAGGATCCGATCAAGCTGATGGACGAACTGGAAGCCGTTCTCGGCATCAAATCCTGCGCCATGAACTGGCCGCTGGGCAACGGCGCAGACTTCCGGGGCGTGTATGACCGGGCCGAAAAGATGGTTCACCTCTTCGAGCGAGTCATCGGCGGCAAATACCGGGCGGCGGTCAACGTCACCGGCTTGGAAGATCCACTCGTGAAAGAGAAACTCGACGAACAGACTTACCGCACCGTTCGCGAGCAGATCGAAATGATCGAAATGGCCGGTGCCGAATTTGACCACGCCCAAGTTCTCGCGGGCAAATTGACCCCGGTCTTCTTTGGCTCAGGCGTAAACAACTTCGGCGTGCAACTGCTGCTCGACAGCTTTCTCAAGTATTCCTCGGTGCCGCGGGGTCGCACAGTGGCCGAGACCGACTGAATCAACCGACCGCCGGCGCGCCCCCTGGGACACACGGACTTGGGTTACGTTGCCGGCTGCCTAGAACAACTTCCGCATCGCGTCACTTCCTTTCCCTTGGCTTCAATGATTGCCGTGCTACCCATCCGCCCAATTGCGCTGTTGGTTACGCTGGCCTGCGCCGCCGTGTTCGGCCACGCGCAGCCAGCCACCTCGCTCGCCCCGCAGCAAGGCGCAGCCCTGCTCAAAACCGAAGTGCTCGGCGTCTTTGCGCATCCCGACGACGAGACGGGGGCCGCGGCCACTTTGGCGACGTATGCGCTGGGCAAAGGCGTCCCCGTGGCCACCGTTTACTGCACTCGGGGCGAAGGCGGCGGCAACATGGTTGGCCCCCAAGGCGGCGGCGCCCTCGGAATCTTGCGGGAAGCGGAACTCCGGGACTGCCTGCGAATCCTTGGGATCCGCCACTGCTATTTCCTCGAGCGTGAAGACTTCGCTTACACCGAGAGCCTCGCGCTCACGTTGGAAAAATGGGATCACGCGAAAACCCTCGGCCGACTCGTGCGGTTGGTGCGTTTGCTCAGGCCGGAAGTCATCGTCACCATGAATCCCGCGCCAAATCCAGGCCAGCATGGTCATCATCAAGCCGCCGGCTTGCTGGCCATCGAAGCCTTCGAGGCCGCCGCCGATCCCCAACGATTTTCCGAACAGCTCACGCACGAAGGTCTTTCGGTGTGGCAACCCCGAAAACTCTACTACGGCGGCCCGGCTGGGACCGGTGCCACCATTGACGTAAATCAGCCCTTGGCCTCGGGCGATACCGCAGCCGCAGTCGCCGGCCGGGCACTCGCCCAACACCGTTCGCAGGGGTTCGGCGCGCTTGCCAACTCCCCTTGGCTCCGTCGGCCGCAAAGTTTCACGCTGGTGAAGAGCGTCGTCCCATTTGCCACCGACGAAACCGACTTGCTCCGCGGATTGCCAGTGCCTGACCCGGCGGTGCGCTTACTCACGGACGCTAATGCGGCAACCGACGATACGTTCCAGCTTCGGTTTGTGCCGCGCCCCGCCGTGGACCATTACCAACGCTGGGCGGCGCAGGAACGCTTGGGCCAGGGGGCGGCGCAGTTCGTGACGGACCTGCCGATGGTGGCCGGCCAGATCAATGATGTCTTTCTCTACACCGTGAATCCCACGGCGGAAGGCGTGAACACCTCGGTCAAATTCCTCGCGCCGCCCGGTTGGAAACTCAATTTCGACGAGGTAAACGTTCGATTTTCACCGCAGCGCACCAACCAAATGCGAGTGCTCGTAACCCCGCCGCCGGGACGTCCGTCGGCAGCCGAATTCACAGCCATCGCCTCAATTGCGGGAAAAGAATTACGCACCACCGCCCGACTCCATCCGGTGCCATTCCTGCGCGTTTCGTCCGTCACCGACTTAACCTCCACGCCGGGAAAATCAGCCCCTTGGCAAGCCTTACCGACGCACGAAATCCCCGCCCAATTGACTTGGCAGGGATCAGTAACGGACCCGGCTGATTGCAGTGCCCAATTTCGGATCGCCCACAACGGCACCAACGTGTTTGTCGAAGTCCAAGTTCGGGATGACCGTATCGTCAGTAATCTTGCTCCCAACGACATCAAAGGTCATTGGCGCAGCGATTCGGTGGAATTGTGTTTTGATCCCCAAGGCGGCGCCGAACACACGCTCGGCTGCTACAAACTGGGCATCCTGCCCTTCGACTCGACGGGACAAGTTCGGGCCGCTCGGGACGCGGACGCCAAGCCAGGCTTGGCCGAAACCACCGCTCCGGGCACCCGCCTCGCCTCTTGGCGGACGGCCGACGGCTATGCGATCCGCGCGGTGATTCCCTTCACCGAGATCGGGCTCAAGCCGACTTCGAACGAACGCCGATTCGGTTTCAACGTCTTGATCTACGACGGCGACAAGGCCGACGCAGCCCTCGGGGAAAACATCAACCGCTCCCGACTGGCTTGGTCACCTCGACCTGGAGTTCAGGGCCGGCCAGAAGATTGGGGCCGGGCGGACTTGGAGTAGTTCACCGGTTTGAAATCATGCCGCAAAGCTCTACTTGCCGGCCGCCTTGGCGGTGCGATTTCCTTCTCCAGTAATTGAAACCAAACCCGCCGACGGCGGGTGAATAACGCAGATCTAAAATAGGAAACCTCATCATGTCCAAAATGCACGAAATCGACTTCAAGATTTATGGCGACGATATGCAGTTCGTGGAGATCGAACTGGATCCGATGGAGGCGGTTGTCGCTGAGGCCGGCGGCATGATGTATATGGAGGACGGTATCGCCATGGAGACAATCTTTGGCGATGGCTCTCAGCAAAGCAGTGGCTTCTTGGGCGCCCTGCTGGGGGCCGGCAAGCGCCTGCTGACCGGCGAATCCCTCTTTATGACCGTGTTTCAGAATCAGGGGACCGGGAAACGCAAGACCGCCTTCGGTGCCCCCTATCCGGGGAAGATCATTCCGGTGCATTTATCAGAATTGGGCGGCGAATTGATCGCCCAAAAAGATTCTTTCCTGTGTGCTGCCAAGGGCGTGAGCGTGGGCATCGCTTTCAACAAACGCATCGGCACGGGCCTGTTCGGTGGCGAAGGATTCATCATGCAACGGCTTACCGGCGACGGTTGGGCCTTTGTGCATGCCGGCGGCACGATGATCAGCCGGGACTTGCTGCCTGGTGAAACGCTCCGCGTCGATACCGGCTGCGTAGTGGGCTTCACTCCCACCGTGGACTTTGACATCCAATATGTTGGCGGCGTGAAGTCGGCGTTGTTTGGCGGCGAAGGATTGTTTTTCGCCACGTTGCGGGGACCGGGGCGGGTCTGGCTGCAGTCCCTGCCACTGAGCCGCATGGCGGATCGGATCGTGATGGCGTCACGCGTAGCCGGCAAAGGTGGCCGCGAGGAAGGTTCACTTCTAGGCGGACTGGGTTCCCTCCTAGACGGAGACAACCGCTAGGCTGGATTGCTTGTGGAGGTGGGAACGGCGGCGCCTGTGGCCGTCCGCCATTCCACCTCATAGACGGCGATAGCGTGCCGAAATCCCTTCACCGTGACCCGCTCTTGAGCTCGGCAAAGTGCTGCCACCTCGGGACTATGCCTCAGTAGTTCTTGGTAGGTGCCCTCTCCGATGATGATCCGACTGCGTCCCGAAACCCCCTCGAGGCGCGAAGCTAAATTAACTTCCCGCCCAAAAACCGTGTAGTTCACGATGTGGGCATCGCTCCCCATGAGGCCCACGTTGACAATCCCGGTATTGATGCCTGTCCCCAGAGCGAGAAGGGGTAGCAATTCGAGCGGGCGTTCCGCACGCCCGACACGTTGTTGGTTGATGGCTTCCCGCTGTTGATTTTCAGTGGCCCGGACGCAATTCAATTTATAGACGGCTCGTTGTGCGTCGATCGCAGCCAAGACTCCGTCAACTGCATGGCGAGGATTGGAAGTCGGTGCTCCCCAGAACGCCATGACACAATCGCCGATGTATTTGTCGAGCGTTCCCCCGTGCATTTTGACTACGTCAGCAATCGCAGCAAGGTAGCCGTTGACCGTGGCTAGGAGTTCGGCGGACTGAGCATCGAAATACGCCTCAGCCTCATGATTCGAAAGCCCCTGCACCCGGACGTGGTCTTCGGCTAAGGCCTGCACCCGGTCAGTCATCTCCGTGAATCCCCGGACATCCGCAAAAAACACCGTGATCTGGCGGCGTGCACCCACCAATCCAAGGCGTTCAGCTTTTAACAACTCTTGAACAATGTTGGGGGAAACAATTCGGGCGAAAACTGAACGAACTCGATGTCGTTCGCGCTGCTCAAAAACCGTCCGATAAGCCAAAATGCTGACATGACTCAACGTTAGACCAGCGACTAGCGGATGAGCGATGGGGAGCCAAACGAGCCACTGCAAATAAGCGACAACGGCGATCGCAAAATACAAAATACCGATCACAAAAATAGCCACGATGGCAAAACTGGTGCGCGCACGCCAAGTGACGATGCCACCAAGCACAGCGAGTGCCACAGCGATCAGCAGGTCGGTTGCCAGCGGGAGTCGGGTAACAAAACGGCCTTGGAGAATTGAATTCGCGACGTTCAAGTAGATGGCCACCAAGTTGTCGCGGGCATCAAGCGGTGTGGCGCCACGATCGGTCAAATTGTTCCCCGAGGCAGTCGAACCGACCAAAACTAACTTATTCTTCCACGGATTCGGCAAGTCGGTAACTCCATTGCTTTGGCGCACCCGATCGTTGGCGAGAACATCTTCAAAGTTACGGGACGGCACCTCAAAGGCAGTAAAGCTCCAGTCGAAGACCAAATTCGTGGCCCGATCAACCGGCAACCTAACCAGCGGACCGTTCGTCCGGGGCAGCTCAATCCAGCCCGGCAGAATTCGCGCCTGCTCCAGATCGATTCCCAAATGAGCAGCCGCCATGATGATGCCCATGTTCCAAATTCGCTGCGGAGCGAACGCAGGGAGTTGCAACCGCCCTTTGGAAAAATTGGTGACCGAATCCCCCGCTCGACCAATTCCGACAATGACCGTGCCGTCCGCATTGACCGGCAGAGAGTTGGTTTCGAGCTCTAAATGGTCGATCAAGTGAAGGCGCCGAGCAGAAACCCGGCGAACCTCAAGCCCTCGACGATCGCAGTAACCAAGCAAAGGCAAACTGATCAATTGATGGTCCAAAAAAGCGGGCACTCGGCGAGTCACCCCATCGGTATCCACCGTGCGGTCCACTGCCCCAAGCGAATGCGCCGCCCCACGAAACAGTCTTGCCGGAGGACTGCCCAGAGGGCTGGCTAAGACGGCTCGTTGGCTTAATCGCATTTGATCTGCGAAAAACGCATCGGAGCTAACCCGTGAACCATCAGGCAGCACCACCGGGGGATGGTCTGGTCGCTCCTCCGTTAGCACGATATCAAATGCAACTAACCGCACTTCTTCGTCGGACAACGCCCGCAGAGCCCGGCCATATAGTGAACGGTCAAACAACAACCCAAACGGTTCGCCAAAAGGGAAACCGCGGCGAAGTCGCTCAATCGTTCCGTCTTGGAGCGCAACCAAGGCCAACTCTGGAGCAACGGCCTGTCGCCGGCTCTTCACGATCTGAACCCGCCAATCGAACAGATTTAGCTCCACCAGTTGAAGGAGGTCAAACCGTGCCAGACCTACTGATGAGCTTGCTTCGGTGGATGGCAGACTGGTTTCCGAAGCGGAAAGCTGCTCGTAAGCTGAACGCGATCGATGCAGCCAGAACGCCGCGAAAACTGCGACCAGCGGAATGATCACCCAAGGGCCGCGCCGCCCGCGGAATTGCCGCCAGAAGCTCATGGGAAACAAAAAACCTAGAGCAACTTTCGCTGCCCTAGGTTTCAAATTTTCTAAGCAATTAGCTCAGGCCTACCTTACTGTGCGGAGCCGGATCCTTGACCCACTCCAGGACCAGCGCCCGGAGAGACAAAAATGGTCGCTCCAACCGGAGCCTGCGCTGAAGCAGCGGCTGCACCCGTAGGAACAGTTGGCCCCGGCGTGCCAGCAGGAATTTCGACCACGGCCAACTTGATCGAATCGAACATCTGACCTTTGCAAACATTGTATTTAACTTCGCGACCGGATTGCGGGTCACGATACGTTACGTCAACACAGCCATCCCAAACCAAAACAGTGCCATTGTCGTAGATCGTAAAGGTAGTTCCGCGAATGGAAGCCGTCGAAGTTGGGGTCTTTACGATGTAGCTCGACTGGGAAGATGTCTTGCGAACATTGGCCTCAATCTTACCCGACTTAACTGCCAACTTGGTGCTAATTACCGGTTCCGCACCAGCGGTGTCGAACGTGAGATCGTCGATGGAAACGCTACTGTTTTCCAATACTTTCGCGATCGGACCATTGATACCAAGATCCAAAGTAATGTCAGACGCAGCCCCCGTAGTAACCACCGTCCCGGCGCCGCCAACAGCACCAATAGAAGCCGGTTGACCACCGAACGTTGCGGAGCCGAGGAATGCCTTGACCTTGGCCGAGCCCGCCTGAGGAGCTGCCGTTGCGAGAGACACAGTGAGAGCGGCGGCGCAAAGGCCGACAAGATGTTGGAAGCGACCAAACTTGTTCATGATTAAGCCCTTTGGAAATTCGATTTCTTGACGGGGCGCAGCCTAGGTTTGAGTCCTCCAAAGTCAACGTCTATTTCCCGACAACCATGTCGGCACGTTGCTGTTGTGCATCCTAGCTGGCCTTTCGAGCTCACCCTCTACCCATGTGGACCTACAGTTCAACTCAGAACTTGTCGTTCTTCGATCTTTCTGTCATTTGAGCGTCACCAGTCGAGGTGACTTTTACTGACTTACCTAGTAAGAGATGAATCAAGCCAACGATAATTTCGGGAAGATTTCCAGCCGCACCCAGCGGCGTTGAACGAGTTTTCCCAAATTGAAACCCCGTTCCGCGCTCCGGAGCGGGGTTTTCGGTTTCTGCCGGTTTGAGTTTCACCCCACCGATCACTTTATGAAGTCCAAGCAGTTAGAGATTTACGACACAACGCTCCGCGATGGCGCACAGGCTGAGGGAATCAATTTTTCCCTGACCGACAAATTGCGCATCGCAGACCGGTTGGACCAGTTCGGAGTGCAATACATTGAAGGGGGCTGGCCGGGGTCCAATCCCAAGGACATGGAGTTTTTCCGTCACGCTGCGCGCCGCCGCTGGAAGCATGCAAAAATAGCGAGTTTTGGCTTCACCCGAAAAAAGGGAGTGGCCGTGGAAGATGATCAGCAGATTCAGATGTTGTTGGATGCCGAAACTCCAGTGATTACGGTTGTGGGCAAAACTTGGCTTTTGCATGTCAATGAAGTGCTTCGGGTAAGGCCGGACGAGAATCTCGGGATGATCGGCGACACGATTCGCTACCTAAAAGACCATGGTCGGATTGTCATCTACGATGCCGAACACAGCTTTGACGGTTTCAAGGACGAACCCGATTACGCATTCGCCACTTGGCAGGCGGCGGAAAAGGCCGGCGCCGACGTGATTTGCCTCTGCGATACTAACGGCGGTTGCCTACCTTCAGAGATTACCCGTATCACCGCCGCCGCGAAAGGCCGGCTGAATGCGCGCTTGGGTATCCACACCCATAACGACGCCGGCTTTGGTGTCGCGAACGCCATTGCCGCGCTCGACGCCGGTGCCGATCATATTCAGGGAACGATCAATGGTTACGGGGAGAGAACAGGGAACTGTAACCTGACCAGCATCATCCCCACGGTGCATTTCAAGCTCGGTCGCTCCGGCGTTCCAGCGAAATCGCTTCCCAAGCTCAAGGAATTGTCCGAGTTCGTGGATGAAATTGCCAATGTCCGACACGATCCGCGTCAGCCTTGGGTGGGACAAACCGCATTTGCCCATAAGGGAGGTATCCATGTCCATGCCATCGAACGGGTGGCGCGAAGTTACGAACACATCCAACCGGAATCCGTCGGCAACTTTCGCCGCGTGCTGGTAAGCGACATGTCGGGCAGGACCAACATTCTGCTGAAGGCCGCCGAACTTGGGTTTAAATTGTCTCCCGATGCCCCGCAGACCCGCGCCATCACCGCCCGGGTTAAGGAGCTCGAATCCGTTGGTTACGAGTATGAGGCCGCGGAAGCTTCGCTCGCCCTTTTGATCCGCGGCGTGGTGGACAATAATCCGGAACTGCTCTTCAGCGTGGATGACTATCACGTCTCGATGCGGGGCAATGCCAAATCTTCAACATGTGAAGCGACGGTGAAAGTTCGGGTTGGCAAAAAAGTTCACCACACCGTTGCGGACGGCGACGGGCCGGTAAACGCTTTGGATGGCGCTCTACGCTCGGCGTTGGCGAAATCATTCCCAAAGCTGAAAAAAATCAGCCTGACCGACTACAAGGTCAGAATCCTCGACGGCCTCGCAGGCACCGCCGCCAAGACACGCGTGCTCATCGCCAGCACCGATGGCAAACGCCAATGGGGCACCGTTGGCGTCAGCGAAAACATCATCACCGCATCCCTTCAGGCCTTGGTTGATTCGTTGGAATACGCCCTCCTGGATAAGGCCTAATCGGCCTGAGAACGCACAACGCCAACCGAAGCGTTTGTGCCGCTAACGCACAAACGGTGTGCCACAAGCCCGCACAGTGGCACACTTTGCGCCTCGCTCCGTTTCAACGTGCGATCGAGTAAACCTCATTTTCATTGGGAATATATCAATTCCACCCTCTTGGGATGCCCGCGGCATCAGGGTTGCAGGTGAAAATTAACAATTTCTGCGGAAACTCTTATGGCAAAAGTATTAGGCATCGACTTGGGCACGACCAACTCCTGCATGTCGGTCATGGAAGGCGGCGAGCCGCTCGTGCTGGAAAATTCCGAGGGCAAACGCACCACCCCATCCGTGGTGGCCTTTACCAAGGCCGGCGAACGGGTGGTCGGCGACGCCGCCAAACGACAAGCAGTCACCAATCCACGCAACACCGTGTATTCGGTAAAGCGATTCATGGGACGAAAGTTCGATGAAATCAGCGAAGAGACCAAGCGCGTGCCTTACAAAGTCGTCAAGGCCGCCAACGGCGATGCCCACATCCAAGTTGAAGAAGGGGGCCAGACCAAGACCTACAGCCCTCCCGAAATCAGCGCCATGATTCTCGCCAAGCTCAAGTCCGACGCCGAGACGCGCTTGGGTGAAACGATCACCCAAGCGGTGATTACAGTCCCGGCCTACTTTAATGACTCCCAGCGGCAGGCGACCAAGGACGCCGGTAGAATCGCTGGCCTTGAAGTCCTGCGAATCATCAACGAGCCCACCGCGGCTTCGCTGGCGTATGGCCTCGACAAAAAGAAGGACGAAAAGATCGCGGTTTACGATCTCGGCGGCGGCACCTTCGACATTTCGGTGCTCGAGATCGGCGATGGCGTTTTCGAGGTGAAGGCGACCAATGGCGACACCCACTTGGGCGGCGATGACTGGGACAACGCGCTGATTGACTGGATTCTCAACGAGTTTCATCGCGATCAGGGAATCGATTTGCGCAAGCAGCCCGACGCCCTTCAACGCATCAAGGAAGAGGCCGAAAAGGCCAAGATTTCGCTCTCTTCTTCCCAGCAATATGAAATCAACCTGCCGTTCATTACCGCGGATGCCAGCGGCCCCAAGCACATCGCCCTGAAGCTGACCCGCGCCAAAATGGAGCAACTTTGCGACAGCCTGTTTGAGCGCACCATTACTCCTACCAAGGCCTGCCTCAAGGACGCCGGCCTGTCGGCAGACAAAATTGATGAACTGGTGCTCGTCGGCGGTATGACCCGTATGCCGCGCGTCGTTGAAACCGCCCGTGCGCTCGTCAGCAAACCACCTCATCAGGGGGTCAACCCGGACGAAGTCGTTGCCATCGGCGCAGCCATCCAAGGCGGCGTGCTTAAGGGCGATGTCAAAGACGTCCTCTTGCTCGACGTCACCCCGCTCTCTCTCGGCATCGAAACCATGGGCAGTGTGATGACCAAACTCATCGAGCGGAACACCACCATCCCGACGCGCAAATCGGAGATCTTCTCCACCGCAAGCGACAGTCAGCCCGGAGTGGAAATTCATGTGCTCCAAGGCGAGCGCCAATTTGCCCGCGACAACAAGTCACTCGGTAAATTCCAACTCACTGACATCCCACCCGCACCGCGAGGCGTGCCCCAGATTGAAGTCACCTTCGATATCGACGCCAACGGCATGCTGAACGTCAGCGCCAAGGACCTCGGCACTGGCAAGTCACAGAAGATTGTCATCACCGCATCCAGCGGCTTGTCCAAGGACGAGGTGGAGAAGATGCGCCGCGACGCCGAAGCCCACGCTGACGAGGACAAGGCCCGCCGCGAGGAAGTCGAACTCCGCAACGAAGCTGACAACGTCGCCTATCGCGCCGAGAAGTTTGCCAAGGACAACGGCGACAAACTCGGCGCCGCCAAAACCAGCATCGAAGACGGAGCCAAAGCTGTCCGTGAGGCGCTCAAAGGCAGCGATTCCGCGGCGATCCGGAGCGCAGTCGACTCACTCAACGAAACCATGCAGACCGCCAGCGGCGACCTCTACAAAAACGCCCAGGCAAACGCAGAGCAGGCCAAAGCCGGCGGCTCGACCAGCAGCGATGCCGGCGCCGGCCCAAAACCCGATGACAAGAAAGGCGACGGCCCGATCATCGATGCCGAAGTCGTGGACGAGAAGAAGTCCTAAACAGCTTTCGGGACGAAGCCGGTCCACCCTACTTCATCTCCAAATTTCGTCCGACCGCGAGTGCGGCGGACACCATTAACACACCAGTAAATACACAGAGACAAAACTATGGCACTTAACGTGAAACCTCTCGGCGACCGCGTCCTCGTGGAACTCGTCGAAGAAAAGGAAACCAAAAAAGGCGGCATCATCATCCCCGATTCCGCCAAGGAAAAGCCCACCGAAGGCCTCGTGAAGGCACTCGGCACCGGCAAGGTCGGCGAAGACGGCAAGAAGATCGCTTTCGAAGTCAAAGTTGGTGACCGCGTGCTCGTTTCCAAATACGGCGGCACCGAGATCAAGATCGACGGCCAAGAATACAAGATCTTCGGTGCCGACGACCTGATCGCAGTCGTCGGCTAATCGTTCCCTCCCACTCTCAAAAAACATTCTCAACTAAGATTATGGCTGCAAAACAACTATTGTTCGACGAAGCCGCCCGGCAAGAACTGCTCAAGGGCGTCGAGATCCTCGCCAAGGCCGTCAAGGCCACCCTCGGCCCCAAAGGCCGCAATGTCGTCATCGACAAGAAATTCGGCTCCCCCACCGTCACCAAGGACGGCGTCTCTGTCGCCAAGGAGATCGAGCTCCCGAACCCTTACCAAAACATGGGGGCCCAGATGGTCCGTGAAGTCGCCAGCAAGACTAGCGACATCGCGGGCGACGGCACCACCACCGCCACCGTGCTCGCCGAAGCGATCTATCGTGAAGGCCTGAAGCACGTAACCGCTGGTGCAAACCCAGTCAGCCTCCAACGCGGCATCCACAAAGCCGTTGAAGCCGCTACCGAGCAACTCGCTAAGATCGCCAAGAAGGTCAAAGACAAGGAAGAGATCAAGCAGGTTGCCACCGTCTCCGCCAACTGGGACACGACCATCGGTGAGATCATTGCCGACGCCATGGACAAGGTCGGCAAAGACGGCACCATCACGGTTGAAGAGGCCAAGACCATCGAAACCACCCTCGACGTGGTCGAAGGTATGCAGTTCGACAAGGGCTACCTCTCTCCCTACTTCGTCACCAATACCGAGACGATGTTGGTTAAGATCGATGACGGCTACATCCTGATCTATGAAAAGAAGATCAGCTCCCTCAAGGACCTCCTGCCGATCCTCGAAAAGGTCGCCAAGACCGGTAAGCCCCTCCTGATCATTGCTGAAGAAGTCGAAGGCGAAGCCCTCGCGACCCTCGTCGTAAACAAACTCCGCGGCACCATCAACGTCTGCGCCGTCAAGGCCCCGGGCTTCGGTGACCGCCGCAAGGCCATGCTCGAAGACATCGCCATCCTGACCGGCGGCAAAGTGATTGCCG
>CAIJLV010000178.1 GCA_903821635.1 uncultured Verrucomicrobiota bacterium
ATCGGTCTCGAAACTGGCGATTTTCATCGCCTGACAGCGCTGCCGCGAGGGATCGGCAAAACGGATTCGCCCCAAGGTCAAGCACTGCGTTCGCTTTCCTTACTTTCGCACTTCACACCGACTTCTCAGACAGGCTCTTAGAAACTCGAGTTGAAAATTACGGGACAGCGTCGCCACGGCACCCACTCGCAAGACCTGCCTGCCGCCCGTCGGTCGATGCTGCATCACGTCCAGCAACTCGTCTCCGGCTCGGCCAATCGTCTCGGCGTAATCGAGGGTGAGCCGGCCCGCTTCCGTCAGCACGAGGCCGGCCCGGCGGCGTTCAAAGAGCTGATGTCCGAGGCTCTCTTCCAATTGCTTGAGCTGAAGGCTTAGCGCGGGTGCCGACAGGTTCAGCTTTTTGGCGGCGCGGGTCAGGTTCAAGTCGCGGGCAATCAGTCTGAAGTAACGAAGATGGTGGTAGTTCAGAAAGGGCATAACGGTGTTAAACTAAACCTAACGCTGAGTTTGAATGACGTTAGTAGTATAAAACAAGCCTGCTTCCATCATTGGCTCCATGGAATCAAACTTGGGCCTGCTGCTGCTAGCCGTTCCGCTGTTGCCGCTCCTCGCAGGTTTGCTCTGTCGGGGAAGTTCGGCCCGGGCGGCAGGGGGGCTGGCAATTCTCGCCGCGGCGGGGGCAGTCGTGCTCGCCCTCGGGCTCTCCGCGGTCGCCCTTACCCGCGGGGCGGTCCAGTTGCGCTTGGTGCCGTGGGGGCCGGAACCGGTCTCCCTGGTTCTGGATGGCGTCGCCGCGATTATGACGCTGTTGGTTTCGTTTCTCGGCCTGACGGTGATCAAGTTTTCGAGCCGCTACCTCTGGGGGGATGCCCTCCAGCCTCGGTTCTACTCATGGATGAGTCTCACTTTGGGCGCGGTTCTCACGCTGGTCTTGGCCGGCAATCTTTTGCTGATCCTAGTCGCTTGGGTGGCGATGAGTCTGTTTCTCCACCGCTTACTGCTGCACTTCCCGCACCGGCCTGGCGCGGTGTTTTCGGCCCGCAAGAAGTTCGTGGTTAGCCGGTTGGGAGACGCCTGCCTGCTGGCGGCAGTCCTGCTCGTCCATCAGCGCTACGGCACGTGGGAGCTGGAACGTATTTTTCGAGCTGCTGCTGCGGGCCAAGTAACTGGACTCCCCGCCATCTGCGCGCTCCTCGCCGCCTGTGCCGCGCTGAAGTCTGCGCAATTCCCGTTCCATAGCTGGCTGCCGGACACGATGGAAACGCCGACCCCTGTTTCGGCTTTCATGCATGCTGGAATCATCAATGCCGGAGGGTTCCTAGTCGTGCGACTCAGTCCCCTGTTGGCTCATGCGCCGGCCGTGCTTTGGGCCTTGGCGGTCATCGGATCGGTGACGGCCGCCTTTGGGGCGGTGGTAATGCTGGCTCAACCCACGGTGAAGCGAGCCTTGGCGTTCTCCACCATCGCGCAGATGGGATTCATGATGCTCCAGTGCGGTTTGGGTGCGTTCGGTCTCGCCTTGATGCACATCGTGGCGCATTCGCTCTACAAGGCGCATGCCTTCCTGCACGCTGGCTCCGGTGTGGGATCCAGTCCGCGAGCTGTAATTCCGCTCAAACCTGCGGGCCTCGGGTTCGGTGGGGTGAGCGCGTTCATGCTCGTCACCGGAGGCGTTGCCCTGCTGAAACACTTCCAGCCCGCGATCATCCTCCCTGCCAGCGTCCTCGGTATGCCGCTGGCCGTGGCCATCGCCTACGGGCTGGCCCGACTCTGGTCGGGCGCGGGCGCGGCCACGGCGGTCACGCGGGGGCTGCCAGTCGCGGTCGGGTTTACGGGGGTGGCTTTGTTGCTGCACGCGGCCTCCCCGCGGCTCTTCCCGGGGGGCTCCACTCCGGCACCACCGCTGGGGCTGACCCTCTTCGTGGCCTTGGTGTTCGCGGGGCTGTTTCTGTTTCAGGCGTTTCTTTGGCGCTTCCGAACCCTCCCGCTTGGGCGGGCGTTCTACGTCCACGCCCTCAATGGATTCTACGTCGGCGCTTACGCGAACCGCGCGCTTGCCCGCCTCTGGCCCCAGCCGCAGTCACCCTGAACGGTCAGTTCCACATCCTGCTGGTTCACTTACTTCAAGCTTATGATCAATCCAATGCCGACCGTGCCGAAGGAACGCGTTTCGGAAGCGATAATTGCCGAGGCGCTTGGACGAATTCCCCCCTTGTGGCCGCTGAAGCACTTTGTGGCGGTCAATCCCTTCGTCGGGCTACTGGGCCTGCCGTTCACCGAGGCGTGTGCGACCTTCCAGCGCGCCACGGGTTGCTTGCCCTTGTTGACGCCCCGCGAATACGCCGACTTTTGGAGGCAGGGAGTCATCACCCCTGCCGACTTGGATGCGGTGTCCGATGCGGAGTGGACGCGGGATCGATTGGTTGAATTCTTAACTTCAAACCCGGACGGGCGCACCCCGACCTTGAGTTCGTTTGCCGACTTCCTCGACCACCAGACTCGAAACTCCCATTGGAGTTCGCTCGTCGTGGAAGAGATCTCCAAATGGTGTGCCGTCTCTTTCGATCAGAACCAGACGACTTGGAAATCGCCGTGGCGCGAAAATGGCCTCTATGCCAACTGGAAGGCGGCGGCGAGTTTGGACCTCAACCCGGAGGCGCACGGACTTCGCCATTTTCGTCAATTCGTCGCCGAGCTCCCCGAAAAATCCGGAGCCTGCATTCGCCGCTGCGTGGAGCAATTGTCGCCCGCCGCGGATCTGCTCGAGTTTCTGCATCGGCAGTTGGCCACCGTCTCCGGCTGGGCCGGCTATCTTCAGTATCGGGTCCGCGAAGAAGCACTGCGCGGCCGGAGAGATGACAGCCTGCGGGATCTCTTGGCGATCCGCCTCGCCTTCGATGCGGCCCTGTATGCCGCCTTGGGGAACGAGCCCGAGATTGCAGCAGGGTGGCGGAAGCGGGCGGCCAACCCCAGCGATCCGGAGTTCGTGCCGGTGCTTTCCCGCTGGCAGTTGGCTTACGAGCACGGGTATCAACGGAACCTCGCCCGCCGTCTGACTGGACCTCGCAATCCGAAGTTTCCCGGACGTCCAGCCGTCCAAGCCGTCTTTTGCATCGACGTCCGGTCCGAAGTTTTTCGACGACAACTGGAAGCCGCCTTCCCTGGGCTACAGTCCATCGGTTTTGCTGGCTTCTTTGGCTTTCCAGTCGCCCACCGGTCTGCCTCCGGCGATGTGGGTTCAAGATGCCCGGTCCTGCTGGTTCCTCCGGTCGAGTCCCACGATGGGCTCCCCGCTGCCGTTGCGCTTTCGACCCGTTCGTCGCTAGCGGAAGCGGAGGCTTGGCGAGCCTTCCAGAATTCCGCCACCTCCTGCTTCTCGTTCGTGGAGACCGTTGGAATCGGATTTGGGGCCGCTTTGAACCGGCCCACCGCTGGCCCGGCCCGACCCTGCTGTTCGCCCCCGCCAGTGTTGACGTCCGGGGCCGCTGCATCGCTGGAGAACCGGGCTGCCATGGCTGAGGGCGCACTCAGAAACATGGGCCTCACGGGCGACTTTGCTCGGCTGGTGCTCCTTTGTGGTCACGGCAGTCAGAGTGCCAACAACCCTTACGGTTCGGGCTTGGATTGCGGAGCCTGCGGCGGACATGCCGGTGATGTGAACGCTCGGCTGGCCGCCTCGTCTCTAAACGACGTCGCGGTCAGGGAGCTCTTGAGGTCAAAGGGCATCCACATTCCCGCTGATACCTACTTCGTGGCCGGTCTCCACAACACCACAACGGACGAGGTCACACTCTTTAGGCTTGCCGAGGCCCCGGGTTCGCATTTGCCGGAACTTCGCCGTCTTCGCGGGGCACTTGCCTTGGCTGGAAACGGGTCCCGGCGGGAGCGAGCCGCTGCGCTCTCAATCGGCGCTGGAACCGACGAGAGCCGGATAAAAGCCTTTGCGAGACGCGCCGCGGATATCTCCGAGGTCCGTCCTGAATGGGGATTGGCCAACAACGCGGCCTTTGTGGCCGCCCCTCGCTCTCGCACCGCAGCACACAATCTCGAAGGTCGCGTCTTTCTCCACGACTACGACGAGTCGGCGGATCCGGACGGCAAGGTGCTGGCCCTCATTCTCTGTGCCCCGGTTGTCGTCGCCAGTTGGATCAACCTGCAATACTACGGCTCCCGAGTGAATCCGGAGGCACTCGGCAGCGGAAACAAGGTGCTGCACAATGTGGTGGGCGGGCTCGGTGTCGTCGAAGGGAACGGTGGCGATCTCAAGACTGGACTCCCACTTCAATCCATCCACGATGGCCAGAAATTTGTCCACGAGCCTCGACGTCTCTCGGTCTTCATCGAAGCGAGCCGCGTCCAGCTTGACGCGGTGCTGAACGCTAATCGGTCAGTTAAACAACTGTTCGACCATCAATGGATCCATCTGTTCTCCCTCCAGGATGGGCACTGCCAGCGCTATACCAAAGTTGGCTGGCGTCCGCTGGCCTGACCTAGCCGCTGGGAGGCTTTCGTGAATCGAGCGGCATGTCCCAATGGCGTCCGTGCTTGATGAGCAAACGTTGCGGCTTGGCTATTTCCAGTTTCGACAGGCTCCCGAGGAGGCGACGGAAGCGTCACCTGTGACCGGACCCACGAGGTGATGGAGTTCTTTGGCTGCCCGTTTGGCGTCCGTCCATCCCGCTGAGGCCAACCGGCCCAACGGGCGCTTCGCGGAACTTTTTGCTACCCAAGCTCCGGCCACAGTGACCAATTCCGCGGGTAGCCCGCCGGGTCCGGCGCTGGCGGTTCATTGGCGAAGAAGCGCTGCCCGGGGGGGGACAGCTGCGCCCCGTTGTTTGGCCGAGGCGCACTAGGATGACTCCGGGGCGGTTGCCGGGAGGAGTTGCCATGGTTTCGACTGTTGCGCCGTTGTTGCGCGGAGGCCAACCCGGAAAACAGCGATCCGCTGTAAGTCGTTGATGGAGAATGGAGCCAGCTGTCGGATTTGAACCGACGACCGACGGTTTACAAAACCGTAGCTCTACCACTGAGCTAAGCTGGCCGAAGTGTTCGCGAGGGTGCGAACGACAGAGCTAATTAGGCCGGCCCGCTTCGCCGAGGCAACAGGATTTCACGGAAGCCTGCTTCCCCGCTGGCCTTCGGCCGGCTTCGTTCTCACACTCGCCTGCCTTGACTGACGCCACCGTCAAATCATCCGCGGCCGCCCAGCGCGCCGCTCTGCTGGCCCGCTACCGGGTGGAGGCCGGTCGTTATGACGAGTTACTCGCCGGGAATGGACGGGTGCGCCCGCACTATGAGACCCTGATCAGTGAGCTCGAATCGTTGGGCTCCGAGGAGCTCAAGCGCCGCTCGGATACCGGCCGGCGGCTCGTGCATGAGCAGGGGATCACCTATAACGTGTATGGCGATCCGTTGGGCATGGAGCGGCCTTGGCAGTTGGACCCAGTGCCGTTCATGCTGGGGGCAGGCGAGTGGCGAAAGTTGGAAGCTGGCTTGGTGCAACGGGCTACCTTGATCAACCGCATCTTGGCGGATTGTTACGGCCCGCAGGAATTGATTCGCACGGCGTGGTTGCCGCCGGCGCTGGTGTTTGCGCAGCCGGATTTTCTGCGTCCGTTGCACGCTGGGCGGCCGGCGGATGGCAATTTTCTCCACTTTTACGCCGCGGATCTGGCGCGTTCGCCGGATGGTCAATGGTGGGTGATTTCTGATCGCACCCAGATTCCCACCGGCACGGGCTACACGTTGGCAGACCGGTTGGTCACCACGCGGATCCTGCCGGAGGCGTTCCGGGAATGTGGCGTGCAGCGGCTCGCCGGATTTTTTCGCGAGGCCCAAGCGACTCTCGGCCGGTTGGCGCCGCGCAAGACGGATCATCCGCGCGTGGTGTTGCTGACGCCGGGGCCATTCAATGAAACCTATTTCGAGCAGGCGTATCTGGCCCGGTATCTCGGTTATTCGCTCTGCGAAGGTCAGGATCTCACGGTGCGCGACGACCGCGTGTTTCTGAAAACGCTCAGTGGGTTGGAGCCGGTGGACGTGATTTTGCGGCGGGTGGACGATGATTTCTGTGATCCGCTGGAGTTGCGCAATGAATCCATGCTGGGGGTGCCCGGTTTGGTCGAGGCGGTGCGGGCAGGTAACGTGGTGGCGGCCAATGCGCTCGGCAGCGGTCTGCTACAGAGCCCCGCGTTCATGGCGTTTCTGCCGGGGTTGTGTGGCCAGATCCTAGGCGAAGAGCTCAAACTGCCCTCGGTGGCCACTTGGTGGTGCGGGCAGAAGAGGGCGGAGAGCTATGTCACTGAGCACTTCGACAAATTGTTGGTGAAGCCGGCGTTTCGTTCGCGGTTGCGGGGCGCGGAGCCTAGCGGGCCCATGTCCGCCGCAGAAAAGGCGGCGTTTCTTCGGCGCCTTCGCTTCCAGCCGCATCTCTGGGTGGGGCAGGAGCGGGTTGAATTTTCTTCGGCGCCCGCGTGGACCTGCGAAGGGTTGGCGCCCCGGCCGGTGGCCTTGCGGGTCTATGTCGTGGCGACGCCCGACGGCTATCGGGTGATGCCCGGCGGGTTGGCGCGGGTGGCTCCGGAATCGGGCGGGCGGCTTATTTCGATGCAGCGCGGGGGGGCGGCGAAGGACACTTGGATTTTGGCGGATGGGCCGGTTGAAGACGTCACCTTGTTGAGCGTGGCGGGGCAGGAGGTGGAATTGCGTCGGGTGGGCAACAACCTGCCGTCGCGACTCGCGGACAATTATTTTTGGTTGGGGCGCTATGCGGAACGGACTGATTCCACTTCCCGGTTGTTGCGGAGCACGCTGCTGCGGTTCAGCCCGGAAAGCACGGGGCACGCCCTGCCCTTGCTGGAGCCCTTGCTCGACACACTGGTAGCGCAGGGCCAATTGCCCGCGGCGGCGGAGCAACCGGAGCTCCGGACGAATGCCGAGGCGCTCGAAGCGGCCTTGTTGGCGGCGATCTTTGATCCTGCACAGTCGGGCAGCCTCCGGAGTTTGGCCGGCCAGTTGCAGCGGCTGGGAATGCTCGTGCGCGACCGCAGTTCCAACGATTTGTGGCGGGTCTTGCGCCAGCTCGATGACCGTTTGGCGATGCCAACTTCGAGCTTGGTCATGCTGGCGGGCGACGCCATCGGCGTGCTCAATCAGACGCTGCTACAGCTCGCCTCTTTTCACGGCTTGGCCCGGGAAAACATGACTCGGGCGCAGGGTTGGCGTTTCTTGGACATGGGGGCGCGCTTGGAGCGGGCGATCTACCTTTGCACCTTGCTGGATGCCGCGCTGCGTTCGCCGGAGGCCGACAACCCGAGCGTGCTCGAAGCCGTTCTTGAGGTCGCCGACAGTGCGATCACTTACCGGTCGCGCTACAATCTCGTCCCCAATATGGCCGCGGTCTATGACCTCGTGCTACTGGACGATACCAACCCGCGGTCGCTGCTCTTCCAGTTAAACCAACTGGCAAAGCATTTTGAAAAACTCCCGCGAGAACGCGAAAGTGCCCTGCCGAGCGCCGGCCAGCGGGTGCTCATCGAATGCGTCACCCGGTTGCGGTTGCTCGATCCTCGCCCCATTAACCGGCTTTCATCGCGTTGGCATGACAGCGACGTCGGCCGAGCCATCACGAACACCCTGAACGATCTGCCGCGGCTGTCGGACGCCTTGGCGGTGAATTATTTCGCCCATTCCGCGATCTCACGCGCCCGCTGACCCGCCGATGACCTACCGCATCATCCACCGCACGACATACGAATACTCCGGTCCGGTGACGGTCTCGCACCACTCGGCCCGGGTGAATCCGCGCTTCACCGACGTGCAGTCGCGCCGCCGGTTCACGCTGAACATTACCCCTGAACCGGCCGTGCGAAAAAACCGGACCGATTACTTCGGTAACCGGGTCTGTTTTTTTGCCATTCAGGAGATTCACACGCGACTCGAAGTGGAGGCGATCAGTCTGGTGACCCTCAAGGCCAGCACCCCGCCGGCACTCGCCCTGTCGCCGCCGTGGAACGAGGTGGCGGAACTGTTTCGCGACCCGGTTTCGCCTGAAGTGGTTGACCCGTATCAGTTTTGTTTCGATTCGCCGCTCGTGCGCACGGCCCCGGATTTGGCCTACTACGCCCGCGCCAGTTTTCCCGCGGGAACGGCGCTGTTGCTCGGGGTGGCCAACCTCAACCAACGCATCTTCCGCGACTTCAAATACGACCCGGTGGCCACCAGTGTCGCGACGCCCCTCGAAGAGGTGTGGGTCAAACGGCGGGGCGTGTGCCAAGACTTCGCGCACTTGGCCATCGCCTGCCTGCGTTCGCTCAGCCTGCCGGCGCGTTACGTGAGTGGCTACCTCCGCACCCACGCGCCGCCGGGCAAACCGCGCTTGGTGGGTGCCGATGCCTCGCACGCGTGGTTCTCGGTCTATTGCCCCAGCGTTGGCTGGGTCGATTTCGATCCGACGAACGACGTGCTCGCCGGCGAAGAGCACATCACGGTCGCCTACGGACGCGACTTTAGTGACGTGAGCCCGGTCAGCGGCATCATCACTGGCGGCGGGCAGCACGAGGTGCGCGTGAGTGTAGATGTCGAACCTTTGAGCGAAGGCGAGGCCCGCAAGCAGGAATGGGCGGATGAGGAATGATTCATTTTCAACGAACGGATCACGATTCTGCTTCGGTTTGATCGCCCTCGCCCCAGTCTGGGCCCGAGTTCTTGGTTTCCGGTCATTTTGACTTCCGATGCGTTTCCAGATCGTCCATCGCACCCGCTACACCTATGCCTCGCCGGTGAAGGAGAGCTTCAA
>CAIJLV010000179.1 GCA_903821635.1 uncultured Verrucomicrobiota bacterium
GACTCCCTCGCCACCACCCTGCCGTTGGCGGCCCTGGACATGGCCCTCACGCACCGCCGGCCTCCGGCCGGCCTGGTGCCCAGCCTGAGCCGCCGCGGCAACGGCTACGACAACGCCGTCAGGGAGAGCTTCTGGAGCCGCCTCAAACGCGAGTTGGTCCATCGCCGCCAGTTCCAGACGCGGGCCGAGGCCCAAGCAGCCCTCTTCGAGTGGCTCGAAGTCTTTTACAACCGGGAGCGGTTCCACCGCGCCCTCGATTACCAATCCCCGGTGGACTTCGAACTCAACCTCAACTAACAAACCCACGACTCATGCGCCTCGCCGGATGTCCACCAAACCGAAGCAAGGGCAGATGGCGCGAAAGAAAAGGCAGTTGGCGGTTGAAACGCCGGCCGGACTTGCGCCGGTGTTGGTGGCTGCGGTCGGTTGATGGTTTAGGCGGTCGGCTCGAAACGAGCCACCTTCAGCTTGTCGAAGTCCCGGTCGAAGGAAACGACCGGCACCTTTTCCTCGGCCGCACCAGCGGCCAAGAAAACGTCCGCAAATCCGACGTTGGCGGTTTGCAGGCGTTCCAGGGCGAGCAGCACCTGGCTTTCGTCGCGGAGTTTTACCCCATGCTGTTGAAGCAACAGCGACAGCTTCTCCGCCGCTGCCTTGCGGTCCACCTCGTAGAACGACACCAGGGTGTAGAAGGCCTCCGCGACGATGACCGGCGAGACATCAAGGACGATTTCCCCGGCGGCAGCCTGACCGAAGAGTTTCCGGGCGGCGGCAGCCTGCGGCGCCGGTTCACCGGAAAGAAAGCGGAGCAGGACATTCGTATCCACCAAGTAGCGGGTGGCACTCACTTCCGGCCCTCCGTGGACGCTTCGCGGGCGATGGCTTCACGCGCGGCCTGTTTTTCAGCGCGGGTGCTGGCCACCGGCTGGTTGAGCTTGAGGCTACCGAACAGCTCGTCCAGACGGGGCACGGGCCGGATGACGGCCGAGCCATCCCCGCGGACCTCGTAGGACACCCGCTGACGCGGCAGGAGGTTTAGCGCCTGCCGCACTTCCAACGGAATGGTGGTCTGAAATTTGTCGGTGATGGTAGATTGTGTCATGAGGTTATCTTGCCACGGTTCATTGCATTGTTCAACAGGGTTGCATTGTTATCAGCGAAAGGCCCGCAGACTGCCAGTTTGGAGGCCAGCCTAGGCCGTAGCCAACAGTTTGGGCGTGAATGCGTCCGGGGGCGGGCTGCCGGCCGGCCGTCGCTCGTATTCTTCCAAGGCTGGGATGAAGACCTGTGCTTTCCGGGCATAGGCCCGGTGAACCGCCTTGGAACTGTGCCCGAGGGCCTCCTGCGCAAATCGCTCGGGAAAGCCGCAGCACTTGGCCCGCTCGGCCCATGCGTAGCGGTAACTGTGAAGCGAGACGCCGACGATGCTGAGCCCCTTGCAACGCCGATTGAATTCCTTGCCCCGGTGCCGTTCGTGCATCCGGGCGAGTCTGGGAAAGAGCAGGCCGTGGCGAGGAAGTCGGGCCAGGAGGGCGGCGGCCTGTTCGCCGAAATGAAGCTGCGACATGGTGCCCGTCTTCTGCCGCTGGTAACTGATGACCCGATCAACCCAATCCACATTCTCCGCGGTCAAGGTGGCCACGTCCGACTGCGAGCCGCCCAGATGCCACAGCAGTTCGTAGAAATTGCGCGTCTCCTCATTCGGCTCCCGGTCGAGGATGCGCCGATGTTCTTCGGGGGTGATCGCGCGCTTCTCGTTGAACTCAATCGCGGGCCACTGGCGCTTGGGCAGGACCGGCCACGGCAGCCAGCCCATATCGAGGCAGAAGTTGTGGAGTTTCCGCAGGTGGACGTTGGTGCTAACCGAGCCGATTTTCAGCACCGAAAGCAGATGCTCCGCCTGGGTCTCGATGATGATTCGCGGGCGCAAGGACGCGAATGCCTTGTCCCGACCGGCCCATTGCCAGCGAAGCTGAGTGGAGCCGCGCTTGGTGGCAATCAGGGCATCAATGGCCTGTTGCCAGGTGCGGGTCGAAATCGCCGTGTCACTGGCCGCCAAATACGTCCGCGCGATCTGAAGGTTGAGCACGGGCTGGCGCACCGATTCATTGCGGGCGTTCAGCAAGGTGAGGGCTTCGCCTTCGTCCTTGGTCCGTAAACTGAACTGCTTTCCGGTGGTCGTGTCTTCGCCGTAGAAGGTGCGGCCGCGTCGAAACAGGACGAACCGTAGTTTCATGTTCTGGTCCCGAATCGTGGACCAGTCCAGCGCTCCCGCGTGAGCGGGTAGCGGGTGAGTTTCAGCGGAGTCTGCCAGAATTGTCCGCGGACGGTTGGCCCGCGAACCGGTTTACTGAAAGTTTCACTGAAAGTGGCCTATCCAAACTCTTCAAGTCCTTGCTACACACGTAGTTGAAAATGGAGCCAGCTGTCGGATTTGAACCGACGACCGACGGTTTACAAAACCGCGTCAGCTTTCGGGACAGTGCTAAAACACACACAATTACGCACTTTTAAAAACCGAACGAACGCACCGTTTTGCAGGGTCAGACGATTTTGTTGTTGCGCCGTGTTGCGCGGTCAACGGGTGTAAACAGGTTTTCCGACCTTGCTCTGCCCGGTTCTCACCTGGAACTCCGCCGCCGCCGATTGACGCTTGGGCCAATGTCCGTCACGCTGTCAGACATGAAAGTCACCTCGCGCGATTTCCAGCGGGACTTCGCCCGCATGAAGGCCAGGGCCAAGACGGGTGAGGCCATCTTTGTCACGTCGGGCACCGAGGAATTCGTGTTCCAATCGGTGAAGCCCAGGACGTGGCAGGGTGCCTTGAAGGGCAAGGCCCGGATTGCGGGCGACCTCTTCAGCACCGGCATCGAGTGGGAGGCGTCGCGGTGACGCACCTGCTCGACACCCACGCCTGGATTCAGCGAGCCTTGGGCGAGCCGTTGCCGCCCTTGGTGGAAAAGACCCTGACGGACCACGCCGACCGACTGGCGCTCGCCGACATCTCGCTCTGGGAAGCCGCCAAGCTGGTGGAACTGGGCAAGCTGGAATTGTCCGTCCCGTTGGCGGAATTCTTCCGGCTCGCCCTGACGCCGGAACTCACCGTCCTGCCTGTCACGTCCGCCATCGCCGAGCGGGTTACGACCTTGGAAGCATCCGGCTTCCACAAAGACCCGGCCGACCAACTAATCGTCGCCACCGCGCTCGTCCACCAATTGCGGCTCGTCTCCGACGACTCGCGCATCCGCCAGTGGGGAAAAGTCCCGCTGCTTTGGCGCACGTCCCGCAATTGACCTCGCGCACGGGCTCGCGATGACGGGCTGAAATGATTGAAACAGGCCGAACGAGGCTGGAAGTGACTTTGAACAGGCTACTTAGGAGGTTAAAATGCCCGAAACCCGGAAATCTCTGAAACGGCCGCCGGGGAAGGCTCCCGTAAATGAATGAAAAGGGTAGTTTGACCCTTTTCGCCGACCCTCAAGCGCCGAGGCCGCGTAGGTTCCGGTAGTGCTCTCGGAAATGCTCCAGAGCATCAGCCCGGATGCGGATGAGCTTGGGGCCGGCATACTCGATGAACCTCTCGGGCAGGGCCTCCGAGCCGATCTTACGCCGGATCGCGTCTGGGCTCAGGCCCACCTGTTCGCCAAACTGCTTGGGGTTCAACCAAGCCACCGGCTTGCCTGGCTTCACCAAGATCGACCCGTCCCCCTGGGGGATCTGGATCGTCGGGATGAACAACGGCAACAGCGGTTGCACCGTCTCGTTAGGTGGATGCTTGCGGGCCATCAGTTGGCGGTGGGATCGGGGCCGGTGGGCAGCCAGACAAACGCCGTGGCATGGGCGCGGCACCACCCCAGCGCCGCCTCGGCCGTGGCGAAACGCCGCCGCCGCCCCCGTCGGCCCCCGCGGTCCACCAGGACCGCCGTTGTCTGACCTTCCGTGTAAAACATCGTCGCGTGGATGGTATTTAGCGGCTGGCTCATGACCGTGAGCTGGCCTGCGTCCGGGCCGGGGCTACGCGTCAACGCGGCTCCGGCCTTTTGGCATGTCAGGGGGCTTGGTGTTGCAGGGTGTGGAGCGAATGCCAGAGCGCGTGATAGGCCGGCAGCTTGGCCGTCTGGTCCGGCCGCTGCGCCACCTCTGACTTGAAGTTTGGATACGTCACCGAGTCGGCCAGCACCGCAAAGATCCCCGCCAACTCCCCCGCGTCGGTCACGATCAAGCGCCAGCGGTAATCCGCCGCCGGCCACTCCTCACTGTTCTCCACGACCGCCGCCGGCTCCCGGTAAACCGCGTTCACCAAGTTTACCACGTCCGCCCGCAGTCGCGCCCGGACGTGCCATTCGCCGGCCGTCTTCTGCACGAGGCTATAGAAGCCCAATTTGCTCGCGATCCACATAGGTCAAAGCTCCTTTCCGATCTCCGCGCGGCCCGCCGCCTGCAGCGCCGCAAACTGCCGCGCCGCCGCCACCACGCGCGGGTCGGCCGTCGCGCCGGGGCCGCGCTTGCTGATGCCGTCCACCTCCACGACAACCTCCAGCGGCCACTTCCCGTCCCACCGGTCCTCGACGGGCCAGCACGAGGCGACGCCGGCCTCCAGCAGCGATTCTTTGGTTTCAATCACGCACTCGTTCCCGCCCAGATCGGCCCGCGGCTCAGGCCGGCCGTCGTTGTCGGCGATCCAGGCCCGGCGAAATTCAAAGCCCGGTTCCTCCAGCCATTCGGTCAGTTTGATCATAGTTCCCAATCCTTCCGGTTCGTCGTCGTCTTGAGCGGCACCTTGCCCTTCGGCAGCTCGCCGAGGTTCAGCGCCCTGAGTTTCCAGCCAATGTAGGTGGCCTCGTTCTCCCCGTCACCGAGCAGCAGATCCCCGCCCGTGCCCGGCGTCCGCTCGAAGAAATAGAGGCTCGTGATGCGCGTGAACGGCACCGCCGTCACCGTCCGCGCGCCGCTGCTGAAGGGCGTGTAGAGCGACCCCGATTCGTTCACCCCGCGTTTGTATTCGCCGGTCTGCCCCTTGGGAATGGTCACCGCGCTCGGCGTCGTCTCCGTCCGGAGCAGCCGCGCGACCCGCTGCTCGCGGTCACTGCCGGGGAAGGTCAGCCGCTCCAGCACTTCCTGGACAAACGCGTGGAACTGCTCCAGCGACCGCTCGTATTTGTCCCCGTGCGCCTGCCGGGCGGAGTCGAAGGATGCCTTCTTCGGTGGGTCGTGAAACTCCGCCGGCTTCGCCCCTTCAAGCTGCTGCAGCAGGTGCCACTTCCAGCCCCGGCTGGCCTCGCTCTTCGAGTTGAAAGCCTGCGCCTCTGCCCACTGGCTGACGACGCTCCAGTCGCCCCCGTTCTCCTGCATCCACTCCGCGAAGGCGGCGACCACCGACTTGCCGTCCGCGTCCGGCGGGGTCCACGCGTGCTTCGTCACGAAGGGCACCGTGGCCTTCACGTTGCCCTGGGCCGCGGCGATGCTTTCGAGGGCCTTCAGGTAATGTTGCGCCATCTCCTGCTGGGGCTGAGTCCCCGCTTTTGCCAGCTTGAGCAATTCCGGCTTCAGGCTCTCCGCCGCCGCCAGTTTGGCCGCGTTGTAGGCCGTGTCGCCGCTTTCGTGGTGCCCGTTCACCGAGATCGCCGCCTTGCTGATCACCTCGAAGTAGTTCTGGCTGACGTCCGCCACCTTGTTGCCCTTCAGCGTCCGCAGGTGGTCGAAGGGCAGCCCGTGCTCGTCCCGCAGCACGTAGTTCCCGGCCTGCTCCTGGATCAACTCCCGCGATAGCTGGCGAAACACGTCCGAATTCCGCAGCGCCATCATCTGCTCGCACACCCGGTCCGCGTAGGCCGCCACATACTGCGTCGACTCAAAGTCCCGCGCCTTGCGGGCCACCTTCGCCAGCTCCGCCAGCCGCGCCGCCAGCGGGTCGCGCAGATCCGCCGGTGCCGCCGCCAGGATCGCCGCGCCGGGCAGCGTCTCGAGCTGCCGGGCCACGTCGTAAAAGCCCAGCCCGTGGAACACCTTGCCGGCCAGTTGCCCTGGCGCCCGCATCGTCCACAGCTCGGTCGGATAGCCGTGCCACTCCTTCGCGGTCTTGGCTGTGCCCTGGGCGCGGAAGCGCAGCGACCCGCCGTTGTCGATCCGCCAGGGCGTGCCCGACTTGTCCACCAGCACGTTATCCAGGCCCGTGCCCGTCACGTCCCAGTTGCCCAGCAGTGCGTCCACCGCGAAGTGCTCGCGCAGCTTGCCGATGACCGCGTCGCGCCGGGCCGGTGACGCCTGGGCCAGATACTGCTGCAGCGTCTCCCCTGCCACAAACTCGGCTAACTTCACCGGCTTCGCCCCGTCATACAGGCGCGCGGCCGGCACCGGCACGCCCGCCGCCCGGTAGAGCTGGTCGGCCGTGAATTCCTCGCGCACATGCTCCGGCGAATTGCCCTCCTTGCGGACATACAGCCGGCCGCTCCGGGGATCGCGCACCAGCTCGGCTCCCGTGCTGCCGCCCAGCGCCCGCACCTGCTCCAGGCGGCCGAGGTCAGTGGGAAATCCCTGCTCGTCAAACTCGGCCGGCACGGGCGCGGCCGGTGTCCGGCGGGACTGCGGCGGCACCCCGGCCAGGGCCTTGCCGGTGCGGTCGCCCTTCCACCAAGCGGCCCCGTCCTCGAGCTTCACCGCGTCGCCGAGCTACGCCTGCAGCCAGCGCTGCATTGCCTCGTCCAAGCCCCGCACGCTCGCCTTCAGCGGACTCGGCGCGGAGTTCAATGCCGACGACGTGCCCATCCTCGTCGGCGTCAGGCCGGACCAGACAAAGGTGCCCGTCGCAGGTCTGAGCGAGGGTTCTCGGGATCAACTTTACCTAGCCCTTCGGCTCGCCGCGCTGGACCGCTACCTGGAGGAACAGGAACCCATGCCACTCATTCTCGATGACCTGCTCATCACCTTCGACGACGACCGCACCCGCGCCATCCTCCCCCAGCTCGGCGCGTTGGCTCAGCGCACCCAGATATTCCTCTTCACCCACCACGCACACCTGGTCGAACTTTGTCGCCAGACTTTAGGTGAAAGCGGCTTTCATCTCCACCGCCTCGGCCCCGCCGCCTGACCCCAATCCCAAGACCTCGGACTTTCGGAAAGCCCGGTGCTCCGGTGAAAGTTTGTTGCGCATTCTCGGAGCGAGCGGAAGAGCGAGCGAGGAGCCCGGACACTCCATCGAAGTGGCTCCCGTCAAAACGCGGCGCCAGTTCGACCTCGCCTACAAGCGGGAGGCGGTCCGCAACGGGCTGGGCAATGGCAACTCCGTCGCCGGGGTTGCCAAGAAGTTGGGGCTGGCGGAAAGCCAGCCCTTCGTTTGGAGCCAGCGCCTGCCCCCGCCGACCTCCAGGCGGAGCTGGAGGCGGCTCGCGGTGAGATCCTCCTGCGCGAGCAGCGGGACATTCTAAAAAAACGTTGGGCATCCTCTCCGAACTGTCGCCGAGCGCTTCGAACGGGTTCACGCGATGAGACACGACCATGCCATCGGCCTGCTTTGCAGCCTCTTCCGGGTCTCTCCCAGCGGCTTCTACGATTGGGCCCGCCGCCGCGCTTCCGGACCCCGGGCCGCGAGCCGCTAGACCTACGGCGCTCCCCGCATCGTGCTCGAACTCCGGGAGCGGGGCGTCCGTCATGGCCGCAACCGCATGGCGCGCTTGATAAAGAGTCGGGCCTCTGCGGCCGCCAGCGGCGCCGGCATCGCCTGCGGACCACCGACAGCAACCACGACCATCCGATCGCTCCTAACCGCCTCGCCGAGGCCCCCGCAACCACGGCCACCGACCAGATCTGGGTGGCCGACATCACCTACCTCCCCACCGCCGAAGGCTGGCTTTATCTCGCCGGCGTCATGAATCTCCACAGCCGCCGGATCGTCGGTTGGGCCATATTGACTCGACGCTCGTCCTGTCCGCCCTTTCGATGGCCACCTCGCATCGGTCTCCGCCTCCGCGGCTGCTCTTCCACTCCGACCGCGGCGTCCAGTATGCCGCCGGCAGCTTCCGCCACGCCCTCACGGACTCCATGAGCCGACGGGGCAACTGCTATGACAACGCCGCCATGGAAAGCTTCTGGAGCACCCTCAAGCTCGAACTGGTTTACCGCCAAAAGCTCCAAACCCACTCGCAGGCCAGAACAGAAACCTTCGACTTCATCGAGGTTTTCTACCACCGCCAACGCCGTCATCCCCCCCTCAGCGGCCTCTCACCCGCCCATTTCGAAACCAAAAATCAGCTAACGTAGGATACCTTTTTCTCTGTCCGTTTTATCGAAGCCGGCCCAGATAACCCCGTTGGGATGGAGGTAATGGGCGACCGGTGCGTCGGCGCGAAGGCGTTGCTGGCCGACCTTGATCCCGGTGCGCAAGGTTCCAAGCGTAGGGCCACGAGGGGCAGCGCGGCGTGGCCCGCAGGGCGCTGCGTTTTTCCCGCCGCGCCGCAGCGACCGACGCGTCGGGCGTGCGGCCGAGTTCGCGGTGAATCTCCTAGGCGTTGCGATGGCGTCGCAGGTCGGCCACGAGGGCCTTGGCCGCCTCGGGTGTGGTGATCGACTCGGCGGCGAAGCGGGCGGGCAGTCGGTCCTGCCAGTATTGGTGCTGGCGCTCGATCTTGCCCTTGGCCTGCGGGGTGCGGGCGTAACGCAGCGAGATGCCGTAGAAGTTGAGGGCGGCCCCGAGCTGGATGATCGCGTCGGGGCACTGGGGGAAGAACAGGCCGTGGCTGTCGACATAAAGTTCCAGCGGCAGGCCGTGCTCGACGAAGGCCGCGGATAGGAAGTCGAAGTAGGCTAGGAGATCCTCGGCGTGGTAAATGGTGGACCTGGTGCAGACGCGCGAGCAGTCGTCGAGCAGGTCCAGGAGGGGATAGTGTTTTGAATCACCCGGGAACCAGCGGTGCGGTGTGGTGTCCAGCTGCCAGAGCGCACCGATCTTCAGGCGCTGCCAGCGGTGGACGGAGGCGGGCGGGCGCGGCCGTGGCAGGGGATGGGCCAGATGGTGGGTGAGGGCCAGCCGCGCACGTTGGCCAGATCAGTCCGGATGCCGAGGCGGCGGTGGATTTCGGAGGCGGCGGAGCGGTTCGACATCAGCGGGCCAATCCGGAGGTGCCCGGAGTCCAGCGGGACTCCTAGTGCCGCACGGCGGCCCGGAGATAGCCGGCGTAGAGTTCGTAGAAGCGGGTGCGCACCAAGCCCACCCTTTCGGCGGCGGCCACGGCGGAGAGCTCCTCCCGACGAAAAGGAGCCGAGCACTTCATGGATTAGCGGAGCGCCAAGGCGACGGGAGCTCTGTCGGTAATGCTTTTCAAGGCGGCAAGCATGGACCGTGAGCAGCGGACCTGACGAGCGTGGCCCCGGCTTGGCGGGCCTGTCCGGGTTTGCTCGCAACGCGACGAAAAAATGACACCGGAGCGGATTAGTATGAGGCGGGCAGAAATAATTTTCAGAAAGTGCTTTACGTTGGCGGGGTGGTGGGGCAGTTTGTGGTTGTTGTTTTTAACAAGTCGGTCTTCGAAAAAAGCTCAACC
>CAIJLV010000180.1 GCA_903821635.1 uncultured Verrucomicrobiota bacterium
AGTGTTTTCACCAACTCATAGCCGGCATCGAGATATACAGCCCCGACCAGAGCCTCGAAGGCGTCGGCTACGGTCGACGTGCGGACGCGGCCACCCGTTGATTCTTCACCTCGGCTCAAGATTAAAAATGCCCCCAAGTTCAAGTGGCGTGCGTGGGCTGCAAGCGCGATCCGGTTGACCATCTGAGCCCGCGCCTGAGTCAACGGACCTTCGCCGTAGGTGGGGAAGCGGGCGTAAAGCTCGCTGGTGACCACCAATTGAAGCACCGCATCGCCCAGAAATTCTAAGCGCTGATTGTGCTGTTGCAGGTGGCCGACGCCCGCCTCGTGAGCGATCGACGGATGGGTCAGCGCCAAGATTAGCAAATTGCGATCCTTGAATTGGTAACCCAGTGCATCTTCCAACTGTTCAGTGTTGATCACAGGCAAATTTGCGCTTCAGAGAGTTAAGGGTTCGACGGGCGCGAGCGAAGCCACCTCGCTGGGCGCGTTAAATGGTTCCTCGGTGGGTGCCCCCGTCCAGCGGCAGGCCGTTGGCCAACAGATCGGCCACCTCACGTTGCACTTGGTCCAATTGAGAAAGTTGTAGGTCTGGATCAGTGATCGTGAAGATGTCGCCCGTCGAGGGCTGTTCATAGACGAACACGCGGCGGCCTTGCTCGCGAAGCTGCGTCTTCACTTTGAGCACTCGTTTACGCTCCAGCATGACGGCGAGAATGTAGCAAGCCGCGCCGAAACGTTCCGCCCGCAGTTCGAGTAGCTTCCGGAGCAAGGACTCCGCGTCGTCCTTGCGAATCGCTTCGGGGGGGCGTTGAGGCGGGGCGTGGTAGATTCCATGCCAGTGTGAAATCAAGCGCGGTCGGCCGAGAATTTCCGCGCCATGCGTTTTCCAAGCCTCGACGCTCACGTCGAGGCGTTCAAAGCCCTGGCGCTGTTCGATCAGCACGGTGTGAAACGTCTCGCCCTCGCTAAAGGCATGGCCGGAGACGAAGCACTGATGACCTCGGGATTGGATGTTCCACTCGTTCATGGTCAAGAAACCAGCGAGAAAGCTGGAGCTGAACCGAATATTAAGCGAGCTCGGTGGGCGGCAATCCGGTCCTGATTTTCATTCCAGGCGGGGAGTTCCCCCAAGGTTTGGGCGAATTGTTTGAGGCGGGTGATCACACAAGGTAAAAAAAACCCCGCGGCAATCCGCGGGGTTGGAAATTCCAGCCAACCATCAAGCGGTGATGGCACTGTCCAAAGCTTGCTTTAATGCACCCTTGGGGCGCATGCCCACCAATTGACCGACGACTTGGCCGTTTTTGAAAACCAACAGGGCAGGGATGCCGGTAATCCCAAATTGGACGGCTAGACCCTGCTCTTGGTCGACATTTACTTTGCCGATGGCAGCTTTGCCTTCGTATTCGCCCGCCAATTCATCAAGCAGCGGGGCCAACATCCGGCACGGGCCGCACCATTCAGCCCAAAAATCGACTAACACTGGCTTGGTGGATTTTAGGACCGTGTCGCCGAAGTTTGCTTCGGTAATCGTGAGAATTTTGTCGCTCGCCATGGTTCAAGAAGCTGTAGGCACAAGGAAGAGGAGGCTGACAATTGTGCCGATAGCCAAGGCAACAGTCGCGAATGCGAGTCCGACGTCAACCCCACTCACCGAGGGCGCGGCGGCGCGAGTGGGGGGGGGGGCGGGGCGGGCCGGCGCGGGGGCGGCGGCTGGCACCGCCGGCTTGGCGGGGGCGGCGG
>CAIJLV010000181.1 GCA_903821635.1 uncultured Verrucomicrobiota bacterium
ACCACCGCACTACGAGCAACTTTCGACCAGCGGTCCAGATCACAATCGGGAGTTTGAAAGTGCGGTGTATCACGCTGGGGTCGAACTCGGTCGCGGCCTCGGCCGATCCAAAAAGCTCGCCGAAAGCGCGGCCGCCCTTGCCGCCTTAGAAGTGATAAAACGGAGCGGCCGAACCTCCGCCCGCCCTTGATCCCGCCCCAATGGACCTGACCAGTGCAGGGATTAAACTTGGCCTCCGAAGTTTAGCGTTAGCGGTGTTGATTTACGCCGGCTTGGTTGCGGTCCTCTTCGTCACTCAGCGTTCGCTGATTTTTCAACCCACGAAAAGTCCGACTGAGGAACTCGCTCGGCTAGCCCGCGAACAGTTCTTCCTCCCGTGGACGAACTCAGTGGGTCTACGCATCGGCTGGTGGCGCCCGCCACCCGATGGGATTGGGGAGGGAACGGTGCTAATCACCCACGGAAACGCCGGCACAGCCGTCGGTCGCGATTATCTGGCCGCTCCAATCCAGGCCGCAAACGCGTGGGATGTTTTCATCCTGGACTACCCCGGCTACGCGGATCGCCCCGGCGCCCCCACGGAAACCTCCTTGTTCGCGGCCGCCAAGGAGGCATTCGTCAGCCTGACCAACCGACCCGGGCCAATGTTCTTGGTGGGCGAATCCTTGGGCGCAGGCGTGGCCGCATGTTTGGCAGGAGAATTTCCCCGGCGGGTGAATGCTGCCTGCCTGTTGGTTCCCTTCAACAATTTAGCCGCGGCAGCCGGAGCGCACTACCCTTGGTTGCCAGTGCGTTGGCTGCTGCGAGATCAATTCCAGTCGGACCAGTGCCTCACGCATTTCCAGGGCCGGGTAGCGGTCGTCGTCGGGGGCGCCGATTCCGTCGTGCCCCCGGAACTGGGCCGATCTCTTTTTCGTGGCTACACGGGTGGCCCCAAGCAGATCTGGGATTTCCCCGGTCAAGAGCATTGGGAGGCCATCAGCCAACCCGCCCCAGTGTGGCGTGAAATCACTGATTTTCTGTGCGATCGAAACCCGCTCGCCCCCGCCGAACGCCGCGTTCCCAGCAAGTAAGAGCCGCTTCCTTGACCATCCGAACACCCCCTCTTAGCCTTGAGTTGGCTTTGGCCCATTTATGCGGAATTTCAGCATCCCCTACGTCATCGAACAGGATGGCCGCTCCGAGCGCGGCTACGATCTTTACAGCCGACTGTTAAAGGATCGGATCGTTTTCCTCGGCACGCCGGTTGATGACATGGTCGCAAATGTCATCGTCGCCCAATTCTTGTTCCTGCAGATGAGCGACCCAAAGAAGGACATCCATTTTTACATCAATTCGCCGGGCGGCTCCGTTACGGCTGGGCTCGCCATCTATGACACCATGCAATGGCTCACCTGCGACGTGAATACCTACTGTGTCGGGATGGCCGCAAGCATGGGGGCAGTGCTGCTTTCCGCAGGCACCAAGGGCAAACGGTTCGCCCTGCCCAATTCCGACATCATGATCCACCAAGTTTTGGGTGGCGCCGAAGGCCAAGCCAGTGATGTGGAAATCCGCGTAAAGCACATGCTGCGACTCAAGCAACGCCTCAACGAAATTCTTAGTCGCCACACCGGACAGCCTTACGAAATCGTCGAAAAAGCCTGCGACCGGGATAATTTTATGACCGCGACGGAAGCAAAGGAATTTGGACTTGTGGACGAAGTGGTCGGCTCTCGCCGGGAAGTGCCCACTTTGGTCGCGGAAGATACCAAGTGAAATCGCCTCGCGAAACCGTCCGCGCCCTCTGACATATTCTTTCCGTGGCACGTAGCAGCCAAATCACAATGTGCAGCTTCTGCGGCAAAAGTCGCGCTGAGGTTAAGAAGCTGATTGCGGGCCCGGGGGTGTATATATGCGACTCTTGCGTCGTCGTCTGCCAAGGTGTGCTTTCAAAGGAAATCACCCGTGATTCCGAAAAGGAGCTGCGTCGCTTAGACATGCCCAAACCGGCGGAGCTCAAGCGTCGCCTAGATCAACACATCATCGGCCAAGACGACGCCAAGCGAAACCTCGCGGTCGGGGTTTACAATCACTACAAGCGCATCCTTTCGGTTACCGATGCCAACCCCGACGACGTCGAACTTCAAAAGAGCAACCTCCTCCTGATTGGCCCGACCGGAAGCGGCAAAACACTGGCTGCGCAGACGATTGCCAAAGTTATCGATGTGCCCTTCGCAATCGCGGACGCCACCACCATCACCGAGGCTGGCTACGTCGGCGAAGACGTGGAGACGATCATCCTCCGCCTCCTCCAAAATGCGGACTATGACGTCAAGCGGGCCCAAATGGGCATCATCTACATCGACGAAATCGATAAAATCGCCCGCAAGACTGAAAACGTCTCCATCACCCGCGATGTCTCCGGAGAAGGCGTGCAGCAGGGCCTTTTGAAGCTGCTCGAAGGCACCGTTTGCAATGTGCCCCCACAAGGCGGCCGGAAACATCCTCAGCAGGAATATATTCGGGTCGACACGACAAACATTCTCTTCATTTGCGGCGGTGCATTTGTCGGGCTTGACCGGGTTATTCAACGTCGCTTGGGACGCCGGGTAATGGGCTTTGCCACTGGCCCCGAGACAATTGACGCTGCGAAATTTACGACTCAGGAAGTGCTAAAGCGCGTCGAGCCAGAGGATTTGCTAACTTTTGGGTTCATCCCTGAGTTCGTCGGCCGACTACCGGTATTCAGCGTGCTCGACGAACTCACCGAGGACGATTTGGTGCGCATCCTCACCGAACCTCGCAATGCTTTGGTAAAGCAATTTACCAAACTGCTGTCCTTCGACGGGGTAGAATTGGTCATCACCCCAGACGCCTGTCGGGAACTCGCTTTGCAGGCGATCAAAAAGGGAACCGGTGCTCGAGCCTTACGGGGCCTGCTCGAGCGGGTGATGCGCGACATGATGTTCGAAGTTCCAACTTCGGAGGATATCGCCGGCATCACGGTAAATAAGTCCGTGGTCCGAGGTGAATCTACTCCTCTGATTCGCCGAAAAACCGCGGCGGCAGCGGCTTAACTTTGCCGCAAAATCGTTTCCGTGCACTTTATCTAAACATTCGGAAGCGGTTGGATGAACCCTTGGGGTGATCGAAACAGCCTCAGCCAGACCCAGTGTTTTAGGTTTTCTTGGCGGCGTTGGTGGGGGCAATAGCGTCTCGACAGTAAAGTGCGTTTGACGGCCGCACAGCACCTTCTAACTGAATAACAATCAGCCTAAGGCCACCCTCATTGGCCGCAAAAGTGTTGCTTCAAATCATAACACCCATCACCCCTCTTCGAGCAACTGTGTTTGATCAATCCCGAAGACAAGTGTTCAATTGCAGCATGACCAAGCTCAACATCGTAATTGAACTGAGTTATCGATCTAGGCAACCCTAAACATCAAAGCCAACTTTTTATGATTCCTCACCAATTCTCCCGGCGCACCTTCCTTCGCGGCGTAGGCGTCACGATGGCACTGCCCTGGATGGAATCGATCACCGTTTGGGGCGACTCGGAAGCCACGAGCGTCAGACCTGCTAGCGAAGCCCCGGTCCGGCTCGCGGTGCTCTTTTCCGGTAATGGATTTCACTCAAAAGAATGGTGGGCCAAAGGCGA
>CAIJLV010000182.1 GCA_903821635.1 uncultured Verrucomicrobiota bacterium
AGACTTTCCTCCTTTACGCCCCGCCCCCGGCTCGCTCACGGGCCAACTGCTCGCGCAGGTTAAGTTTGAGAATTTTGCCCGTGGCGTTGCGGGGCAATGCCGGCAGGACAACGACCCGCTTGGGCAGTTTGTAGTCGGCCAACCGTTCGCGCAGGAACGTGAGCAACGCCTTTTCAGCCAGCGTTGCCCCTTCTTCCAAGGCTACAAAGGCAACGGGTCGTTCACCGCGCCGCTCATCGGGTTCCCCCACCACAGCGCATTCGCGAATGCCAGCAAATTGATGGATCACCTCCTCAATTTCACGCGGATACACGTTGATGCCGTTTGGTTTCAGCATGTCCTTCTTGCGGTCAGAGATGACGTAGAAGCCGTCCGGTCGCCGGTAGCCCAAGTCGCCGGTATGCAACCAGCCGTCGATGATCGTTTCAGCCGTCTGTTCCGGGGCATTCCAATAGCCCGCCATCACATTGCCCCCACGCACACAGATCTCGCCGACCTCCCCAGTTGGCACGGGGCGACCAAACTCGTCCTGCACCGCGAGCTCTACCCGGGGGATCGCCACGCCAATCGTGCCGGCGTGCCAAGGCCCCTGAATCGGGTTTACCGACACCACCGGACTGGCCTCACTTAAGCCGTAGCCTTCGATGAGCGGGATTTGAGGGAACCGGATATTGAACAGGCGGAGAATTTCCGCTGGCAGTGGCCCCGCCCCACTGACCCCTAGCCGTAACGGCAGTGTCAGGCCGGCTGGCAGTCCGGCCAAAGCCCGGAAAATTTGGGCCATCGCGGGCAACACCGTGCCCCGATTCCGCAGCATTTCCTCGATCATTGCCTTGGCCGGATGTAGCGATTTGATCAGCACAATCGACCCACCGATGAACAACGGCAGCAGAATGCACACAGTCAGCATGAAGCTATGAAACATCGGCAGCAGCAGCACAAACCGGTCAAGGTCCACCACCTGCAAAACTTCCCGACACGACTCGACGTTATGCAGTAAATTCCCGTGAGTGAGCATTGCTCCCTTGGGTTTACCCGTGGTGCCGCTGGTATAGATCAACACCGCCAAATCAGAGCGGTGACGCACCACTGGCACGAATTCGGTGGGCAAGCCTCCGGCAGCCAGTTCCTCAATACGCCAGACCTGTAGGTCGGGATTAGCCGCCACCACTTCTTGCAGCGGCTCGCTCTGAGCGGCTTCCGAGACAAGCAACTTTGCACCGGAGTTGACGACGAGGTAGCTGACTTCGGCGGGTTTCAGGAAATTGTTGATCGGCACCACCACGGCGCCGACCGCAAGAATGCCAAAAAGGACTGGCACGAATTCGGGACAATTGCGCAGCCAAATCGCCACGCGATCCCCAGGCTGCACCCCGAAGGTCTGCTGAAGCCGCCGCGCGACCGCGTTCGCTTGGTCGGCCAATTGGCGGTAGGAAAATTCCTGTTCGCCCCAAAAAAGGGCCGGCTTATCCGCATGCAGTGCGGCGGACGAGGCAAAGGCAGCGAACAAATTTTCCATGCTGAAAAGAGTCTACCGACTGAACGCGACCGGCGGCACCGGCTACTTCCGGTTGCCTCCTAACGGTCCGACCTCTTGGCTCGTAAGGCCTGGGCTTTGGAGCACTTTGCTGAACGTTTCGGAGGTGGCGGCATATTCAAATCCCGTGCCCGTGCCGGCGGCGCCAAACCGGCCCTTTTTGTCGAGCGCGATGAAATTCACCGCGAGATCAAATCCCTTGGGGTCTAGGCGCGCACACCGCTTGATCGCTTCGATGCAGGCATCCTGCGGGTGCATGCCTTGGCGCATGAACTCAACGATCAGAAAGGAGCTGCAATAACGCATAACATTCTCCCCCAACCCGGTGGCCCCAGCCGCGCCAACCTCATTGTCAACGTAGAGTCCACTGCCCAAGATCGGCGAATCGCCCAAACGGCCGGGCAACTTGTAACCCCAACCACTCGTCGAGCAGCCGCCGAACACGTTGCCATCGGGCAGCAGCGCGAGCAGGGCGATCGTATCGTGATTGCGGGCCGGTCGGGTTCGGTCGGCGGCTTCAGCCTTCACCTTGGCAGCTTCCTGCGCCTGCCATTTTTTCCACTCGGCCCGTTCCTTCGCTGAAATTTTAGGGCCCTTTTCAAAACCTTGCGCTTCAGCAAACGCCTCCGCGCCCTCCGCCACCAGCATCACGTGTTTGGTGCGTTCCATCACCGCACGGGCCAAGCTGATCGGGTGTCGAAAACCCGAAACCGCCCCGACACTACCACCCCGGTGGCCAGGGCCACTCATGATGCACGCGTCCAACTGCACGACGCCGGCCGCATTGGGGATGCCGCCCAAACCGACACTGCGATTGCCGGGGTCGGATTCGGTCAGGCGAATGCCTTGCTCAATGGCGTCCAGTCCCGATCCGCCCGCCCGCAGGGTAGCGAGAGCTTTTTCGTTGGCCGGCTTGCCAAAAGGCCAAGTGGAAATAATGAGCGGCGCCTGGGCCGAAAGACCGGCTTGATCCACCACTGGGGCCCCTGCGGCCCGGTGAAATACAGTGCTGCCCGCGAGGGTGACGGCAGCGCCTTTAAGAAATGCCCGACGCGGCATGGAATTCATGGGGCAAGAATGTGCCCGCAGGCTGGGTCTGCAAGTCCGCCGGTGATCAGATCGACGCAAAACCCGCACCACTGGACTTCGGTAAGCGCCGGCTGGTATCTCGCCACCTAGCGCCTAAGCTGCCGCCATGATTTGCCGGGCCGCCATTGTCTGTTTCGCGTTATGGTTTTTTTCTGCCAGCGCTCAGTTGCCGGCGCAGGACGAACGGGGCCAGCCAATTCGCACCTTGCACACGCCCCGCACGTTTGGAACTTACACCAACGCCAACCAGTGGTGGCGGCAACAAAGTGAAATTCGGCCCCAGATTCTGGTCAGTTGTGGACTCTGGCCGCTGCCCACAAAGACGCCGCTGGGAGCCCGCGTCACGGACCGAATTGACCGCGGTGATTACTCAGTCGAGAAGGTTTACTTTGAGTCATTTCCGGGGCTTTACGTGACGGGTAATTTGTATCGGCCCGTCGGCCGGAAGGGCCCCTTCCCCGCCGTCCTCAATCCCCACGGTCATTCCGAACTCGGCCGCCTGACGGATTCGACCAACGTGAGCACGGTCGCGCGCTGTATTCAATTCGCCCGCCTAGGGATGGTGGCCTTTACTTGGGACATGGTCGGCTATCAGGACGCGTCCCAATTCTCAGCCCGGGAGCCCGACGGTGCGCTGCGAGCGGCAAGTTTTTACGACCAACACGTCGCCCCCTTCCGTGAACCATCCCACCAACTTTGGAACTTGAACCTGATGGGGGTGCAACTCTGGAACGCCATCCGGGCGGTCGATTTTGTCGCCGCATTGCCGGACGTGAATCCCCAAGCCATCGGCTGCACCGGCGAATCGGGCGGGGCGACGCAGACTATTCTCCTCACCGCGGTTGATGACCGGATCAAAGTCACAGCTCCAGTCGTGATGGTTTCGCATACGATGCAGGGTGGTTGCTGGTGCGAAAATTCCCCGGGTTTGCGCGTGCAACATTTCAACGTGGATTTTGCCGCGGCGGCGGCACCCCGGCCTCAATTGCTGGTCGCCGCCACGGGCGACTGGACCAAGGCCACTCTGGAGGTCGAAGCCCCGGCCATCGCCCAGATTTATCAACTGCTAGGCAAAGCAGATCGGTTTGCCGCGATCCGGTTGGACGCCGGACATAATTACAATCAGGCCTCGCGAGAGGCGGTCTATGCCTGGTTCGCCCGCTGGTTTCAAGGTCAGCCAGCCGACTTCAAAGTTAGGGAGCAGACTTACAAAAAAGAATCCGACTCAAGCCTTCGAGTTTTTCCTGACGGCCAAGGGCTGCCGGGAGCATTGACCGAAGAAGCATTCAGTCACGCTTGGATTCGTGCTCGGCAGGCGACACTGGAAAAACTGCGCCCGACGGACGCGCCGACCTTCACGAACTGGGCCAACGTCCAGCGCATGACCTTGCGGCGGACCTTGCAACTGGATGGTTCAGAATTGGAAGTCGTGTCGCTCGGAGCCTTCGGCCGCCTAGGCAAAGGTGATCGCATCGAAAAAACGCTTCTGATGCCAGCGGCCGAGGGCTGGTTGGATGCCGTCGTGGTCTTGGCACATCCCGACGGACGCGCGGCCTTGGCGCCAGGGGGCAAATGGAATCTGGTCGCGGCCAAATTATTGAACGCGAATTATGCGGTGCTGGCTTTCGATGCGTATCAGACCGGTCCCACAGCCCGACCGATTGGCAATGGGTTCACCAATTTCTCCACCACCTACAACCGCACGCTGCTCCAGGAACGGGTCCAGGACACCCTCACAGCGTGTCGCTATGCCCGAAAATTCCTTCAAGCACGACGGCTCATCCTTGTGGGTGAGGGTGAAGCCGGCGCGTGGGCGATGTTGGGAGGGCAATGGGCCGATGCGGTGATTGCGGACGCCAACAAATTCGACCCCAAGACTCCCAATGGCTGGCTCGATCCGGCTCGCTTTTCCCCGGGTTCACACCTGCTCGGTGGACTCGACGGCGGCGCCAGCCTGCTCGCACCGCGGCCGCTGCTGGTCCATAATACGGCGGCAAAATTCTCCACCGATTACCTCAAGGCTGCCTACCAAGCGCTCGGAACCCCTGAGCGTTTCACCGAAGAACCCAATGGGTTGACTGCGGAAAATGTGGAGCTCTGGGTAAAACGGTTTGTCAAACCCGCTAAATGAGCTGGCTCACTTTGTTTTCTTGGTCGCCTTGGCCCCACTGGGGCTGGTGTTGGTCGCTGGCACTGAGTTGGTGGGCGGGGGCGAGAGGCGTTCCACCTCGGCGTTGAAAAATTTTGCCTGCTCGGGCCGATCAAGATGATGCGCCAGTTTGAGTTGCGCACGCCGGACCGGCAACAAGTCTGGGTGGCCTGGAAATTCCAGTGCGAACTGACTCAGCGTATTAAGCGAGTCGCCAGATTGATCATAGGTTTGTTGCCAGTCGGCCAAATTCCGCAATAGGCGCACGCGCTGTTGCGGCGAGCCTCCGGCTTTGATCGCTTTTCCCGCCCATTCGATCGCGAGCGGATAATTGCCCTGATCCAGCGACAAATCGGCGATTTTTTCACAGATGACAGCGCTCTGTGCAGCAAACGGCAATTGAGTGAGATACTCGCGGAGGATCACGGGATCACGCCCCAACCGGAGGTGCAGGTTGACTTTGCGCAGTTCTGCCCAGTCTTGCAGTGAACTCCCGCGCCGGGCCAGTTCGTCGGCCCAGTTGATCGGACTGTTGGCGCCAGGCCGATAAAGCGGATCGCCCACCACCACCGTATGCCACGATAACGCCGGTTGGCAGTTCAACGCCGCTTCGCCCGCGGTGAAGCCAGCCTTCAGCAGGCATTCAAGGAACACATCAACCTTCGGAGTAAAGGTAAGGTAAGGTTCGTCGGTGCAGCCCATGGTGAAAGTGACGCCCTTGGCCAATAAAGGCCCCACCCAGTTCTGCTCCGAACTCCGGATATTGCGAGCGCTGTAGGAGTGGAGATGATAAGCGAGTGCGCCGGGGGCGAATTCAACCGAGGAGAGGGTGAAGGGGCCCGTCACGGTTCCTTCATACCACCCAAAATAGAGCGCGATCTGACTCATCGGGAAGGCGTTATTGAACACCCCGGGGCGATTATCCACGATTGTTTCGTAGCCGACGTCGCGCGCAACCGTAGAACAATTGGTAATCCAGCGGTCACCCGAGGCGTAGGCCCCGTTGGTGATGTTACGGAGATCGAAATAAGCGCGCCCCCAAAGCCCCTCCTGTTCCGCCATCAGCGCCTTGTCCACCAAGCCCTTCGCCAATTCGGGAGTTGGGCCATCCAACCGCGAAACCATGAAAACGCCATTCTTCGGATTCAGAAAGGCCGCGTTGGTTGAGGAGAATCGGGGATTTCGCTGCGGACCGTTAAGGGGGTAGCTCCCATGAACCGGGAGCAGCGCGAGTTCATTGTCGAAGCAGGCACCGTTGTGTTTTACGGCTGCGGGAATTTGTGAACTACCGTCCTCCACCCAGTTTGCTGAGTCGGAAACCCGGATCGGCACGCCAAAAGTGGGGACCAAATATCGGACACTGGCCGCCGTCAGTTGGTATCGCACCCGCCCCGGACGCTCCATTGTAGCCGGGACAATCTCGCGGCGGAATTTGGCCAACCCGCGTCGTTCTAATTCTTTAATTAGGAAGTCCTCAACAAACTTGTTGTAACCATCCCGCGAGATGGAGTCCCAATTCTCAAACTCAAAGCCGATGATCTGATTCGTCGGAATCGACCGCTTTTCGGCATAGTGGAATGCCACTGCGGCCGACTCCTTCAGCCGTTGGTTATAAAGCACGACGACTTCAGAACCATCGCCAAACAGCGCACCGCAAAAAAGGCAGGCAGAAAGCAACAGCCCCAGCCAAAGGATGCGCCGGAGCGGGGCGGTTGGGGCGACATGGGTGGTGAAAATCATATGGGTCCCAGCGGTCAGACCTTGGGCGCCACGTTCAGTTCAACTTCAGCCGCGCTCTCACTTGGCTAAGTAAGACAGCGAAGGTTTCTTCCACCGACTGGCCAGTGTTGTCGATCCGAATGGCGTCGATCGCCGGAATCAAGGCGCCCTGCTTCCGCTGCTCGTCATATTCGTCGCGCTTGGTGTCAGCGACGTTTCCACGACCTGCAAGGCGCGCGGCGCGGGCGGCCGGACTCGCATCCAAAAAAAACTTCACGGGCGCGAGCGGAAACACCTCCGTGCCGATGTCTCGGCCTTCCATTACCAACGGTCCAAGCGTCGAACATTCACGCTGTTTGGCCACCATCCAGTCCCGAACCTTGCCAATCTGGGCAATGATGGGAACCACCTTTTCCACGGCATTGGTGCGGATTTCGGTCTTCGGAAAATAGCCAGCCACATGGAGCCACAAGGATCCTTCAACCTCGCGCAACTCAGTTTTCCATCGGCGCAACTCCGAAATAATTGGTTTCTCCGTGTCCCGGTTGAGCAATTTGGGTTCGGCCGGAATCGCGATTGCCTTGTTCAGACAATGCCACGCCAACGTGCGATACATTGCTCCCGAATCGACGTAAAAGTAGCCCAATTCCGCAGCCAACCGCCGAGACAAAGTGCCCTTGCCCGAGGCACTAGGGCCATCAATCGCAATGACTTGGGGCAGTTTCATCGACCGCGAGAGCAAGTCGGTCGGGGTGGGGTTGGAAATTCTTTTTGCAGGCATCAGTCAGCTAGTAGTTCTTCATTGGCCAGCGGCCGGCCCGTGTTGCAATCCCGAATTTCCACGCCCAACCCATGCGGCGGCGCCGCGGCGAGTTTGGCAAAAAAATTGGGGAACGTCTTTTTAACGCAGGTCGGATTTTGAATTCTGATTCCGGGAACCTTCAACCCGAGGGTCGCAAAACACATCGCCATCCGGTGATCGCGGTAGGTTTCAATAGTCGCACCATGCAACTGCGCCGGCTGGACGATCAGGGTGTCACCGGCTTCGTGGACGATGGCCCCGCATTTGACGAGTTCAGTCCGCAAGGCGTGGACGCGTTCACACTCCTGCACCCGCAGTCGGCCAAGGTCGGTAAATCGAACTTCATGGCCAGCGAAGGGGGCGAGCACGATGGCTGTCATGATTGAATCGCCCAAATCCTTTTCCCGGGACAAGTGGCCCGGCAAGGGCAAGACCCGAGGAAATTGAGCATCAATCTGCCAGCCCGAATTGGGCCAATCCCGCACGCCAATGTCCGCGCCCAGTAAGGCCCCGATCCCCCAGAAATAACTCCCGCTGGAAGCGTCAGGTTCAACCTGAAACTCGCCTCCTTTTTTCGGAAATGCACGCACCAACCGGCGGGTCATCTCGACGTAGGGTAGTTCCTCAATGTTGGCACCGGTCACTTCAATGTCCCAGCCGCCGACCTCCGCCGACAAAATCAACGCCGAGGCGAATTGGGAACTTTCGTCGACACTCACTCTAACGCGCCCCGACCTAGCCCCGGCCCCATAAATCAGGGCTGGTAAACGATTATTGTCCGAGTCAATCCGGTAACCGAGCTCGTGCAGGGCGGCGAAAAGGGCGGCCTGCGGCCGTTCGTGCATCCGCTGCACACCGGTCAACCGAAAGACCCCGTCGCTGAGACAGACGAGGGCCGCCAAAAAGCGCGCCGCAGTGCCGGCATTACCCACAAATAGCTCAAGCGGCTGCGCGCGCGTGCCCGTTGCGGGAATTTTGCCTCCCAAACCGACGACACGCATGGTCCGGTTCGCCGATTCGGCCGGGTCGGGAGCAACTTCAACTTCAAACCCCAACCGCCGCAGGCAATCCACCATCGCCTCGGTATCTTCGCTCCAGAGCGCTCCGCGAAGGGTTGTGGCACCATCGGCAAGCGCCGCGAGCACGAGCGCTCGATTGGTAATGCTTTTCGATCCAGGCACCGTGATCCTAGCGGGGACGGTTTTGCTTAGGGGAACTATTTCGATGAGGTCCGGCAGCGGCATCGGTCTCGTAAGGCTAGCGAAAGCTAGCGCCTAGATAAAAGCGCGCTCATTGAAAAATCGCAGGGCCGCCGCCCAAGCACGATTCAGCCATGTGCTCGAGCCAGCTCATCGGTGGTCGCCGAGGCGAGGCGAGGAGCGGTTTCCCAGCTCGGTTTAGGCAACGCTGTGGCGGGTTTTTCTGAAGGGGCTGGAAGCTCAACCGGGGACGGCGCGTTTGCCTCCTCGGTATCCTTAAAAACCTCCATCGCCACGGCGAGCAATCGGCGCCCCGAAACTCGCCAATTCCAGCGATCCCGCGCATACGAGGGAACGGAATTTGAGCGGTGATTCCAGCGGTCCAAGGCGTCGAGCACTTCTTGGCGACTGGTGGCCTTGCCCGCTTCCTCAACCAACCTCCAGTCGTGCCTGTAGAGCCCGGGACGCAATCCGTTGTGCAACCGCACAAAACCACGCTTCCAGCTCTGGACGCATTCGTAGAACAAGCGGGTCCGGGCTTCTTCAGGAGAAATTCGGAGTCGCTCGGAATAACGTTCGAGTAGGTGCGGGTTGGGCATGAGTTGAACAACTCAGGGATAATTAAAAATCAGGTCAACCGATGGTGCAAGTGTCATCTTGGTGACACGTTCAACCAGTAGGACCGTGGCCTCGCAGCCGCTTCAGGAGATCGAAGCGGCTACACTGCTGAAAGTGTCCTTGCTAGTCACAAAAAAGGCCGGGCCTTGCGGCCCGGCCAGCGCTTATTAACCCACCAACAAAATTCAGGAGCAGCCCAAACTGGCGCCGCAGTTGAGGCACTTGTAGCAGGCTCCATTACGGACTGTCACATGGCCACAGGTTGGGCAGGTCGGGGCATCGCCTTGGTTCTTGAACGTGCTCGTCAACAGGGAGGCCGTGTAGCCTGCCCGACTATTCGCTGCCACCGCCACACTGGTTCCCCCCTGTCCGGCGGAGGCCTTGACCAAAATTTCCGTGTTCCCTTCCGCGATCGGCAACTCAGGCACGGGTCGGTTTATTTTTTTTTTCAACTCGTCCAGCAGCCCGGGCATCGGTAGTTCGGTCTGCCCGCCGGTCGGCGAATTCGCGGCCCGATAGCCTTCTACAAACTGGCACGCCATCCAGCGGAACACGTAATCGATGATCGACGATGCGTTGCGGATGTCGGGGTTTTTGGTGAAACCGCTGGGCTCAAAGCGTTGGTGGGCAAATTTGCGGGCCAAGCTTTCCAGCGGCACGCCGTATTGCAGCGACATCGAGGTGAGCGCGCCAATGGTGTCCATGAGACCGCCGATGGTGCTGCCTTCCTTAGCCA
>CAIJLV010000183.1 GCA_903821635.1 uncultured Verrucomicrobiota bacterium
ACCTACCTAGTGGATCGCGTCATCCCCATGCTGCCCGAGGCACTCAGCAACGAGCTCTGTTCCCTCAAGCCCGCCGTGGACCGCCTGACCAAGTGCGTGGAATTCCTCGTGGCCGCCGACGGCCGGGTCTTGAAAACCCGGTTTTTCCCGGCCGTGATCCATTCCCAACGCCGCTTCACCTACCGCGAAGCCTTCGAAGTCCTGCAACGCCCGCCCACCAGTCCGATCGAGGAGATGCTACACGACGCCAACGGTCTGGCGCAGCGCATCCGCCGCCTCCGGTTCAAGGCCGGCGCCTTGGAATTCGACTTCCCCGAGATGAAGATTCGCCTCGACGAGCACGGGCACGTGGCTCGAATCGAGCAGGTGGTGAACGACATTTCCCACCAGTTGATCGAGGAATACATGCTCCTGGCCAACGAAGCGGTGGCCACCCGACTGATCCAATTGCGGCGCGCCGCCATCCATCGCGTGCACGAAGAGCCGGAAGAAAAGCGGCTCCAAGAATATCGTGAAGAAGTGCTCAGCCACGACGTCCCCTGCGGCAACCTGCGCCAACGGGCCGAAGTGCAGCGCCTCCTGCACCGCCTCGGCACCTTGAACATCGGGCCGGCGCTCAAGATTGGATTCCTCAAGTCCCTCATGCGCGCCCGTTACGCGCTCGAACCGCTTGGCCACTACGGCCTGGCCAAAAAATATTACGCGCACTTCACGTCGCCTATCCGCCGATACGCCGATCTGGTCGCGCATCGCGCCCTGTTTGACCAAGAGCACGGCGCCAAGCGGTCCCTCAAGGAAACGGCCGAACACATCTCCAACACGGAGCGAAACTCTGCTGATGCCGAACGCGACAGCAAGGACGTGAAGCTGCACGCATTCCTCACGGCCCAACTCGAAGCCCCCGAGCCGCAACGCTACGCCGCGCTGGTGACCGATGTGCGCAACTTCGGCTTCTTCGTGGATGTGACCGGCCTCGGCATGAGTGGCCTCGTGCCCCTGTCCGGACTGGCGGACGACTTCTACGTCTTCGATGCCGCGCGCCACCACGTCGTGGGCCGGCGCACGCGCCGAGTCATCAAGCTGGGCGATCGCGTCGAAGTGCAGGTTTCCAAAGTGGACCGCTTCAAGAAGCGCGTGGACTTTTGCCTCGCCCAAACTGCGCCCAGCCCCCTCGGCCGCGGGCGGCGCCCCCAACCGGTCAAACCGCCCTCCGGGACGCCCCGACCGAAGCGCGAAGCCGGGTTTGGATCCCGCCCCACTCGCGGTGGCTCCGCCCTGCCCCCGCGCCCCGCGGCGCCGTTGCCGGCGACCGCCCGGCGAGGGGCTCCATCCGCACGCCCCACCCGGCCGGCTCGACCCGCTCGGCCGGCGCAAAAAGCGCCGCCGCCGAGCCACAGTCGGGATGCGCGCAAAGCCCCCCCGATACGTTCCAAAGCCAAGGCTCGCCCCACCCCAGTAGCCCGGCCGATTCCGCCGGCCCGCCCCGCCCGCCCTTTGCCGGCTGCTCGGCCCGCGCCAGCGCCAGCGCCAGCGCGGGGAGGAACTTGGGGCAAGGCCCCGACCAAAGATCGGCGCGAGCGCCGTTGAAACTGCGGGCCGAGTGGGCCGCGAAATTGGAACTGCGCCCCAAAGCCGAGTTTTCCCGTTAACCGGGGTAACTCGGGATGGGGCAGGGGAAGCTGCACGGAACCCTCCCCTCCACGGTCTGAATCAGGGCGCTTTGTCAGGTCGCCCGCGGGGAGGGTTACAACGTTTCCTCGGCGGGCGAGGGCGCGGTTGCGGTGAGGCGCTTCTCCAATTCACTGACGCGGCGCAATAGTTCAGGCAGACGTTCGACCGCGAGCAATTGGCGCTTGGCCACGCGGTCCGGTTGGGCGGGGGAGCCCATCCACTTTTGGCCTTCGGGAATGTGGTTCATCACGCCGGATTGCGCGGCAATGGTCACCTTGTCGCCGATGCGGAGGTGGCCGGTGATGCCCACTTGTCCGGCGATGGTCGTGTAGTTGCCGATCTTCGTGGAGCCGGCGATGCCGACTTGGGCCACGATGATGCAGTGTTCGCCGATGGACACGTTGTGGGCGATCTGCACGAGGTTGTCGATCTTGGTGCCTTTGCCGATCACGGTTGCTCCGAGGGCGGCCCGGTCGATGGTGACATTGGACCCGATTTCCACGTCGTCGTGGATGATGACCGAGCCGACTTGCGGCACTTTGCGGTGCTGGCCTTGGTCGAAGACGTAGCCGAAGCCATCTGCGCCCACGACGGTGCCGGCATGGATGCGGACCCGGCGTCCGAGCACCGAGCGGGTGTAAAGCGTGACGTTGGGAAACAGGCGTGAGCCTTCGCCCAACACGGAATCGTCACCTACAAAATTGCCCGCCTGTAGCACGGCACCGGGACCGATTTTGACGCGTTCGCCCACCACGCACTGTGGACCGATGTGGGCGGTGGGGTCCACTTGGGCCGAGGCGGCGACGACGGCGCTGGGATGCACGCCCGGGGCAAAGACGGGTTCGGGGAAAAACAGCGGCAACACTTGAGCGAACGCGATGCGCGCGTTGGCGACTTGGATCAGGGTTTTGCCATGGGCCGAGGTAAAAGGGCCGGCGACGAGGATGGCCGAGGCGGCGCTTTGATCGGCGCGGGTGAAGTAGGTTTCGTTTTCCGCGAAGGTCAGTTCGCCGGTCTTGGCGCTGTCGGCGGGGGCGAAGCCGCTGAGCGGGAGGGCGGAATCGCCAATGATCCGGCCGCCGAGGCGCTCGGCCAGTTGTTCGGTAGTAAAGGTGGGCATGGCTATTTTCCCCGGGTGTTGATGATGCGGTTGGCTTCCCCGAGCACGATCACGGTCGGGGCCCAGGCGGCGGCCTCGGACAGGGCCAATTCGGTGAAGGCCATGATGGTGATCCGGTCGCCCGGTTTGCCGAGGTGGGCGACGGCCCCGTTCAGCTCAATGGCGCCGGACCCGCGCGGGCCCTTGATGACGTAGGTCTCCCAGCGGGCGCCGTTGGCCATGTTGCTGCACAAGATGCGCTCGTAGGGCACGAGCCCGGCGGCCTCGATGAGGTCCTCTGCGATGGTCAGGCTGCCCTCGTAATCCACGCTCGCGGCGGTGACCGTGGCGCGGTGAATTTTCGATTTAAGAATGTGGACCAGCATGGGGAGGAGCGTTCTGCGGCGCGCGAACCTTTCGCCTTCCGGCGGGCTAAAACCCGCGCGCACCGAGTCGTTCGTTGACCCGAAATACAGGGAGACTATTAACGCCGCGATTTCCGCACACAACACCGGGTTTTGGAACCGCCCCGCCCCGGCACATCATGGCCGAGTGGTGTGTCGTCCGCACGGAGGGGGTGAAATGGTCCCCGGTCGATTCGTCGAGCCTGGCAAGTTCCAGACCGCGGGAACTCCCCGAGAATGCTACAGTTTGTTCCGGCCAAATGGTTTTGCGCGCCTTTGCCACTCCGCCCACCCCACGGCGCCCAAACCGGCCAGCAGGAGCCCCCAGGTCGCCGGCTCGGCGGCCGGTGCCGCCAGGCGTGGTAGCCTCTGCGGCTCACGCCCAAGGCGGCGCAGAGCGGCGGCACGGAGTGGTCCCCGCTCATGGCCTGGATCCGTTCAGAGCGCTGCCGCCCGGTGCGGAGAGGCTGACCAAGGTTTTTTTAGTATGTCCCGCTGCTCGAAAGCCAGCGCCAGCTCCCGCCGGTGGCACCACCGCATCTTGCCGCCGCTATTGTTGGAGGCTCTGGACGTTCACGCCCAGCTCGGCCGCCACTCGGCTCGCTAACTTGCCGCCCCGCGGCCACAGCTCCACCGCCAAGCGTTTGAACGCCTCGGCGTAGCGCTTCCGTCCACCGTCCGGCTGCCCGTCCTTCAGGTGGGCCTTGATCCTCGCTCACACGCCCGCCGTAGCTGTCCACCCAACCGAAGCAAGGGCAGTTTAGTAGACGGAACGGCGTGGCCATGCACGTTTTGAAACGACGGCAGCTTGTTCAGAATCCCGCGCTTTCGCGGCTCCGCACAAGGCTGGTTCCCGCCCCAATGACAGAACTCCCAATAGGAACAGTGTGCGGTAGCGCCCTGCCGTCCCCCGGCGGTTCCATTCAGTTGCCGCTGCGTTGACGCATCACCACCGCTGTCAGTAGGCTCCGGCGTTCCTTCGCACAAAAGCACTCGGCAGCACTTCCATTATGAGCAGAAAAATTCGTTACGGCATGGTCGGTGGCGGGCGCGGCGCCTTCATCGGGGCGGTCCACCGCATCGCCGCCAACCTCGACGGGCAGATCGAACTGGTCTGCGGTGCCTTCAGCTCCGATCCCGAGAAATCCAAGGCTTCGGGCGCGGACTTGTTCCTGCCGCCCGGTCGCTGCTACGGCAACTTCGCGGAAATGATCCAAGCCGAGGCCGCGCTGCCGGCCGGCGAGCGCATGGACTTCATTTCCATCGTCACGCCGAACCACATGCACTTTCCGCCGGCGAAGCTGGCGCTCGAACACGGCTTCCATGTGCTCAGCGACAAGCCGGCGACCTTCGACTTTGCCGAGGCAAAGTCCTTGCAGGCGCTCGTCAAGAAATCCGGCCTACTCTACGGCCTGACCCACAATTACACCGGCTATCCGCTCATCAAGGAAGCCCGCCACCTCGTCGCCAGCGGCAAGCTCGGCAAGATCCGCAAAGTCGTCGTCGAATATCCGCAGGGCTGGCTCGCCACCCGCATTGAGGCTTCCGGCCAGAAGCAGGCCGCTTGGCGCACCGATCCGAAGCGTTCCGGTGCGGCCGGCTGCATCGGCGACATCGGCACCCACGCCGAGAACCTTGCCGAGTATGTCACCGGCCTACAGATCAGTGAATTGGCGGCGGACCTCACCGCCTTCGTGAAGGGGCGCAAGCTGGATGACGACGGCAACGTGCTGCTCCGCTTCAAGGGCGGCGCCAAGGGCGTGCTCCACGCGTCGCAGATTTCCGTCGGGGAGGAGAACAACTTGAACCTCCGCGTGTATGGCGAACTCGGCGGACTCGAATGGCACCAGCGCGAACCGAACACGATGCTCGTGAAGTGGCCCGACCAGCCGATGCAGGTTTACCGCACGGCCAACGGCTACCTGTGTGACCTTGCCAAGGCCGCCGGCCGCACCCCGCCGGCCCACCCCGAGGGCTACTTGGAAGCCTTCGCGAACATCTACCGCAACTTCGCCGGCGCCGTGCGCGCCCGGGTGGACGGCCGGAAGCTGGCCAAGGACGATCCGACGCTCGACTTTCCGAAGATCGAGGACGGCGTGCGGGGCATGGCCTTCATTGACGCCGTGGTGAACTCGTCCAAGGCCAACGCGGCGTGGACGAAGCTGGAGGTGTGAGCGGGCTTTCAGCGAAACTGCATTCTGACGGGCGCGGACCAACCCGCGCCCGTTTTCATTTCACCCCGGATGGACTGGTTTCCCGCGCCTTCTCCGCGCGCAGTTGCCCGCAGCCGGCCGCGACGTCGATGCCTCGGCGTTGGCGGATCGTGCTGGGAAAACCCGCCTGTTTGAGCACCTGCTGAAACGCCTTGGCCGCGTCCAGTTGCGTCGCGGTGCCGGCGAAACCGCCGGTGGGGTTCAGCGGGATCAGGTTTACGTGCGCGGCGAGACCGGTGAGGAGTTGGCCGAGGCGTTCGGCCTGGGCCGGCGAATCGTTCTGGCCGGCGATCAGCGTCCACTCGAAGAAGATGCGGCGGCCCGTTTGCGCGCAGTAGGTGCGACAGGCCGCCATGAGGTCCGCCAACGGCCACCGGCGACTGGCGGGCACTAGGGCGGAACGCTCCTCCTCGGTCGCGCCGTGGAGACTGACGGCGAGGTGATACGGGCGTTGCTCCGCCGCGAGCCGCAGAATGCCGGGCACGACGCCCACGGTGCTGATGGTGATGCGACTGGGGCCGAGGTTCAGGCCGCTCCGTTCGCTGATGATTTCCAGCGCGGTCAGCACGGCGTCGTAGTTGTGCAGCGGCTCGCCCATGCCCATTAGCACGAGGTTTCGCAGGCCCGGGTGGCCCGTCTCCCGCAGGGCCAGTTGCGCATGGCGGACTTGGGCGACGATTTCGCCCGGGCGCAAATGCCGCACAAACCCCATTTGCCCGGTCGCGCAAAAGACGCAACCCATCGCACAGCCGGCTTGGGTGCTCAGGCAGGCGGTGTGGCGGCCTTTGAAGCCCATCACCACGGTTTCAATGGTCTGACCGTCCGCCAGTTGGAGTAGAAATTTGCGCGTCAGTCCGTCGGTGCTGGCGAGGTCCGCGGCCACGGTGGGTGGGTGCGTGAAATAGCGGCGGTCGGCACCCACGTGTTCCGCGACCCAACGCTGCAGCGGAGGCAGCAAGTCCGGGTGCCCCGCCAGCTCGGTGGCGAGGTGATGATGTAACGTGCGCCACAACGTCCGCGCGTGTGTCGGCGACAAGCCCGCCCCGACCAAGGCGCGTTGCAGCTCCGCCAAGGTGAGGTCATGGAGTGAACGGGGCGCGGCGGGGTCGGCGGCGGACGTCATGTCGCCGGCGATGGTGGGGACTGCCGGACCGGCTGCGATAACGAAATACGAACCCACGGGGGCTTGAATGGAGATTTCCCTTGCTACGAAGGCGGGGTGTCGGCGGACGCTCGGGTAAGGGTTCCTCCCAGCCGTCGTAATGAATCATCGTTCCCGCATCTCCCCGCAGCGGAAGGCGTTTTCGTGGATGCTGTTGGCCCGGAAGGCCGAGTTTAGTCCGCCACGCATGGCGGTTGAAGCTGGCTTGAGTGTGGCGCATCTCCGGCGGTTATGCCGGGACCAGTTTGGGGAACCGTTTGGGGTCTGGTTGAAAAATGAGCGGATGGCTGCCGCTCGTCACCTACTGGCGGAAAACGGCACGGTAAAAGTGACGGCGGCCCGCCTCAATTATCGGCAACCGAGCCACTTCTCGCGCGAATTCCGGCAGGTCCACGGCATCACCGCCGCCGCGTGGGCCGCCCGTTTCAAAACGGATCGGCTGGCTTAACCCGTGCGAGTGGATTGGTCGGGGCTCGTTTCAAATCGGAGGCGACCGTGCGAAAAGACCCATTTTTTAGTCAAATGCTCAGCATAGATAAGCCTTTGCTCTGGTAGCAGGGTAATTCTGGGGGATACTCACATCTACCTAGACGACTTAGCTGAACCTCACCCAATACGACCCCCTTTGCCGAGGCTTTCCCCCAAGCTGCTGGTGAAGGGGGTTTCGCTTTTCTGGGGTCCCGTTGAAAGGCCGCTTGCCTCCGTCGGGCCGGCCCCGTTGAATCAAGAAGTTACCCGATTTCGACACATGAAACTTTTTCCACGCCTCGCCTTGGCAGCGTTTGCGGCTGTCTGTGCGGTTTCGCTGCACGCCGCCGACTTGACGCAGCAGCTCGGAATCCAGACTTGGACGCTGCGCAACTTGAAGTTCGAGCAAGTGGTCGAATTTGCCCAGAAGCACGGGATCAAGAACCTCCAAATGATCGGCAACCACTTGGATCCCAAGGCGCCGCTGGAGGAAACCAAACGTAAGAAGGCGGTGCTCGAGGCGGCTGGACTCAAGGTTTACACGTTTGGCGTCGCGGGCACGTCGCTGGACAAGGAAGAGAACCGGAAGTTGTTCGAGTTCGCCAAATTTATGGGCATTCAAGTGATCGTGGTGGAGCCCGGCGACTACAAGATCTTCGACAACTTGGAAGAGCTGGTGAAGGAATACGACATCAAGATCGCCATCCACAACCATGGCATCCGCTCGCTTTACGGAAATCCGGCCGTGGTCCGCGCCCTCATCAAGCACCGCGACAAGCGCATCGGCGTGTGCATGGATGCCGGCTGGATCGCCTCCACGGGCTTGGATCCCACCCGTATTTTCAAGGAATACGAAGGCCGCGTTTACGATCTGCACCTCAAAGACAAGCGGGTCGAAAAAACTCAGGGCGACGACGTGGCGTTCGACACCCACATCGGCGAAGGCCAGGGCAAATTGGGCAACCTGTTGGCGGAGTTGAAGCAAGCCGGCTGGAACGGCGTGATGGCGATCGAGACCGACGGCAACGAATTTGCCAAGAATCCGGACGATTTCGTGGCTCGGGCCAAGGCGTTTGTTGAAAAGACCGCCGCGAACTTGAATTGAGCATCGGCGGGTCCGGTCGGTCCCGGAGTAAAAACGCGAATTGCTTCCGCAAGGTAAGATTCCCTACGCTGGCAATCAGTCAGCGTCTTTGCTGGCGCCGCGATGAAGCATTACCTCGATTTCGAGAAGCCGATTGTTGAACTCCAAAAGAAGCTTGAGGAACTCAAGCTGCATCCGGAGCAACACTCCCTCGGCATCAGTTGGGAAGCGGAGATCAAACTCCTCGAACAGAAGATTCAGGACGCCAGCCGGCACATCTTCTCCCAGCTCACGCCGTGGCAGCGGGTCCGGCTCGCCCGGCATCCGAAGCGGCCCTACACGCTGGATTACCTCCAACACGCCTTTACCGAATTTGAGGAGTTGCACGGCGACCGGATGTATTCCGACGATCGAGCCTTTGTCGGCGGTTTTGCCAAGCTCGGCTCCGAACGGGTCGTAGTCATCGGCACCCAGAAGGGCCGTGAAACCAAGGAAAACATCCTGCGGAATTTTGGTTCCGGGCATCCGGAAGGCTATCGCAAAGCCCTGCGCCTGATGCGGTTGGCCGATAAATTTGGCCTGCCGATTATCACTTTGATCGACACCGCTGGAGCTTACCCCGGCATCGGCTCGGAAGAACGCCACATTGGCGAAGCCATCGCGGTCAACCTGCGGGAAATGATGTTGCTTGAGGTGCCGATCATCGCCGCTGTTATTGGCGAAGGTGGGTCCGGTGGGGCGCTCGGCATCGGCGTGGCTGACCGCGTGCTGATCCTAGAAAACGCCTACTATTCGGTTATCAGTCCCGAAGGCTGCGCCGCCATCCTCTGGAAAGATCGCGCGGCCGCGCCGAAGGCCGCCGAGGCGCTCAAGATCACCGCGACTCACCTGCGTGAACTTGGCTTGGTGGACGATATCGTTACCGAACCCCTGGGCGGCGCCCACAATGATCCCCGAGCCACGGCCGCTTCGCTGAAAACCGCGCTGCTGCGGCATCTGGACGAAGTGCGTGCCCTCCCGTCGGCCGAGCGCCTGCGGACGCGTTACGCCAAATTCCGTTCTTTCGGACATTTCACCGAACCCGCTCAGGCTGCGGTCTGAATTCTCCTGTGCTCTACCCGCTCACGTTTCAACCGATCTTCAAGGAACGGGTCTGGGGTGGTCGCCGCCTCAGTCAACTCTACGGAAAATCGCTGCCCGCCGGTGTTCCCATCGGCGAAGCATGGGAAATCACCGATCGGCCGGAAGGCGTTTCAGTCATTGCCAATGGCCCATTGGCGGGTCGCGACCTGCGTTGGCTGATGGAACACCGTGGAGTGGAACTCCTCGGTCGCCCCACCCGGCCCGGCGAACGGTTTCCGTGGCTGATCAAGCTGTTGGATGCCGTGGACGACCTGTCGTTGCAGGTGCATCCGCCGGCCCACAAGGCGGCGGAACTCCAAGGCGAACCCAAGACCGAGTTGTGGTTCATTGCCGCCACCGACGGCGACGCCAAACTCTACGTCGGCTTGAAACACGGCGTGACGCCGGCCGAATTCAAACGCCGCTTGGCGGAGGGCTCCGTAGCAGAGTGTTTTCACGTCCACGCCGTGACCCCAGGGGCAGCCATGTTCGTGCCTAGCGGTCGGGTTCATGCGCTGGGGCGGGGGAACGTCGTGTTCGAGATTCAGCAGAATTCCGACACGACCTATCGGGTGTTTGACTGGAACCGCTCCGGGCTCGACGGAAAACCCCGCGAACTCCATGTCGCGCAGTCGCTTGCGGCTATTGATTTTGCGGATTTTGAACCCGATCTCGTCGTTCCGGTCGAACAACCGGACGGTCCCGGAACCCGGAGCCAGTTGGTCCGCCACGATTTGTTTGAGATCGTCCAGCAACGGTTGCCGGCGGGTGCGGGCATGAAGGTGGACCCGGCGATTTCCGGCTTGGAAGTATTCGGCGTGACTCAGGGGCGGCTGGAGATCCAGGCCGGTGACGAAACGGTGACGGTGTCCGCCGGTGGTTTTTGCCTGCTCCCCACCGCGGTCCCAACCGTGCAAGTGCGGGTGCTGCAAGCGGCCGAATTCCTGCGGGTTTCGAAACCGCCCCAATGACGATTTTTTCTGCGCATGAGTGATTCTGAAAAACAAGCCCACGGTCAGCCTTCCCGAGACCCGATCGAGCCGGATTTGCCGTCTGAATTCGTCGAGGCTTCGCCGCTGCTGCGGCAGGTCTTCTTTGAGCGTTACTTTCGGGCGGCTGCGATCTTGATGCTGCTGTTTCTGGTTTTTCTCGGGCTCTTCCTGCCCAAGATCTACACCTCCACCCCCGAGGGAGTGGTTCCGGCCTACAAGATGAGCGGCTTGGACGTGGTGCAGGCGTGGTCGCTGGCGCGTTCCGCCCGGGCCATGGAAGCGACGGGCAACCATAACGAAGCGCTATTGGCGTGGCGTTCGGCCGCGCAGAACAATCCCGGCGACCCGCACTATGCCGAGGGTTTGATTCGGTTGGTGGTTAATTATCCAGCCACCCGCCGGGAATTTTTGGCCCCGGCCGCTTCGTATGCCTTCTGGCATCTGCAATTGACCAAAACCAACGACGCGTCGCTGGAGTTGGCGGCCCGGCTTTTCGCCAAATATTCCTTGGATGACTACGCCATCGGTCTGCTCGGGGCGCGGGCGACCAATCTCACCCCGGCGTTGGCGGGCATCTACCTCAAGTCGCTTTTTCACCAGAGCCGAATGGATCAATTTGGCGAGCTCTGGGCCAGCTACAGCAACGTCCTATCGAACGATCGGGAGATGCAGGTCGTGAGGGCTGCTTGGCAATCCGGCTGGGGACCTCCGGGCCAGATTTCTCAGGGACGCCAAGCACTGGAAGCGGCGCGGAACGATCCCGCCACCCGTGACTTGGCCCATCGGTTGAGTCTGCCGATTGCGGTTTCCTTGAGTGACACCTTTGCCTACGAACGCGCTTTGGCGGCGCTGGTAGACAACCATGCTGACCGGGTGCGCGACCATGTGGCTTATTGGCGGCTGCTGGTGGTGGCTGGCCGCAGCGCGAAGGCGGCCGAACTGGCGCGCGGCTTTTCCCGGCCCCCGGAAACGCCTGCCGACGCCAAGGATATGGTGGAAACCCTGATTCCGATGGGAGCCCAGGAATATGCCGCCCAGTTCTTGGAACAGCACTTGCCGGCTTTCTCGTTTCGGCCCGACCTGTGGGAGCTCATGGGCGAACTGCTCATCACGCTCAAGCAATGGCCGGAACTGCGCGACTTGGCCGTGCGGATGCGCCAAAACCAAATGCTGCGCGAAGACATGGCGGGTTACGCGTGGTTCCTTGAAGGCCTTTCAAACCTCCGCACCGAGCGGCGAGAGGCGGCCTTGGAGGCGTTTACCCGGGCCGCGGATTTCCCCACGACCAACCCGCTGCTCAGCTTCAAGGTTGCCCGCCAGCTTACGACTTTGGGGTATCCCATTCTGGCGACCCGGCTGTTGTCCATGGTGGAAAAAGCTTACGGTAATCAGGCGATGTATTGGTTCGCGGTGGTTGGGGCCGCCTACGAAGCTCGGCAGTTTGACACCATGCGCGAGGCCGCGGCCCGCGGTTATTTGCTCAACACGAACGAACCGATCTTCATCAGCAATTACGCCGCGATGTTGTTGATGGAGCGGACCAATGCGTCGTTGGCCAGCCAGTTGACGCTGCGGGCCTTGGCGAGGCGCCCGACGGATATCGGAATGCAGATCAACCACGCTCAGGCCTTGATGCTGAACGGCCGTTTGCAGGAGGCTGAGGAGGCGCTCGGAAAAATCAAAATCGACGAGGTCGATTCTTACCTGATCACCGAGCGCAATCTGGCCTATTTCGAGCTCCACGCGAAACTGGGCGACAAGGCAAAGGCGCTCGCAGCGTATCGGGGAATTGAAGCCCGATTCCTGTTTCTGCCGCAATTGCGGTGGCTGGATCAGGCGTATCTCCAACTGACGGGTGAAAAGCGCCCGGCGCCGACGGATTAGGCGCCGCTAGGTTCGCCGAGGGAGGCGAAAAGTGGGGGGAAGCGGAATACGGTTGAAACATTCCTCCCCGACCCGGGTTTGATCTTTGCCGCGGGGTGGGTGAGCTGATGGGTTCACCCACTGCTTTGTGGGTCCCTTGTTTCCATGAAAATTCCCCTTTTACTAGTGCTTTCCGCCGCCTTGGTGAGCGGTTGCATCCACACCCACGAAACCGTCATTAACGACGTGTCCCGCACGGCGGTTGAGTTCGAGAATGACGCGGCCGCCCGGGATTTTTACGAAGCGATCAGCCGACTGCCCAATGGCGGGCAGCAACAGGAGAGCAAGACGGAGATCTCGATTCCCATCGTCTTTGAACACGAACGGAAGGTGGTTCGCGGTCCCAATCAAGCCTTCAACCAAGCCGTCAATCGCTGTGATACCAATCGCGATGGCAAGATCAGCGAAGCTGAGGCGCGAATCTTCGGGGCCACGGTTAGGTAACTTGGCTTGGGCGTCATTGGCCGCCCGCGGGCGGCGATCAAGCTACCTGAGGGATGTTTGTTTCAGCCTTTGACGCTGGTTTCCTCGGAACCTAGCCTCGCGCCCCGTAAAAGAACGGCTTCGCCATGTTAGGTCTGATCATCAAAAAAATCTTTGGCTCCCGCAACGAACGTGAGGTGCGGAAGCTCCGTCCGCTCGTGGCGAAGATCAACGAGTTCGAACAGCAGCTCCAAGCGCAGCCCGAGGAGGTGCTCCGCCAGAAGACCGCAGCTTGGAAGGAAAAGCTCGCTGGCATTAACGACAACGAGGAACTCCGCCGAGAATTAGAGGCTATCCTACCCGAGGCGTTCGCCGTGGTTAAGAATGCCTGCCGCCGCATGGTATCAGGCAAGGTGACGTTCCAAGTGCGGGGGCATGACCTCCCTTGGCACATGGTGCCCTTCGACGTGCAGTTGATCGGGGGCATGGCTCTGCACAAGGGTTCCATCGCCGAAATGGCCACTGGCGAAGGCAAGACGCTGGTCGGCACTCTGCCAGTCTATCTCAACGCGCTCAGTGGGCGCGGCGTCCACGTGGTCACCGTCAACGACTACCTTGCGGCGCGCGATGCTGAGTGGATGGGCGCGCTCTACAAATATCTCGGTCTGACGGTCGGCTGCATCCTGCACGACCAACCGCCCTCCGTGCGCCGGCAGATGTATGCCTGCGACATCACTTACGGCACCAACGCCGAGTTTGGTTTCGATTACCTGCGGGATAATGGCATGGCTACCTCGAAGGAGGAGCAGGTCCAGCGCGGACATTACTTCGCCATTGTGGACGAAGTGGACTCCATCCTCATCGACGAGGCCCGCACCCCGTTGATCATCTCCGGGCCCGCCGTGGTCTCCGTCGAGCAGAAGTATCGCGAGTGGAAACCCACGGTGGAGCGCATCGTCCGCCAGCAGCAAGCGCTTGTCGCGGAGTTGCTCAAGGAAGCCAGCGCAATCTTAGAGCAACTAGCTGGCGCGCCCAAAGACGCCGCCGAACTGGAACGCAAACTCTCGGCGTTGCTCTACCGGGCCAAATTGGGGCAACCGCGGTCGGAAGAACTGCTGCGCTTCTTTGAGGAGCCGGCCAACCAAAAACGCGTTCAGGCTTATGAGTCGGAGCTGCACACCGACCAGTCCAAGAAGCAGCTCTATGCCGAAAAGGAAGAGCTCTACTTCGCGATTGAAGAAAAATCCCACGAAGCCGACCTGACTGAAAAAGGCCGGAGCTTCATTTCGCCGAATGATCCCGACGCCTTCGTCTTGCCGGATTTGGCGACCCAGTTCAGCGCGATCGATGGCGATCTGGCGCTCGACCTCCGCACCCGCCTCGAAAAGAAACAGGCGCTACAAGCCGCCTTCGAGGAGCGCGCCCAAGTCATCCACGCGATTTCACAACTGCTCAAGGCTTACAGCATCTACCAGTGTGACGTCCAATACGTGATCCAAGACAACAAGGTTATCATCGTGGACGAACACACCGGCCGCCTGATGACGGGTCGCCGTTGGAGCGACGGTCTGCATCAGGCCGTAGAAGCCAAGGAAGACGTCGAGATCGAACGCGAAACCCAGACCCTCGCGACCATCACGATCCAAAACTACTTTCGCCTTTACCTGAAACTCGCGGGCATGACCGGCACCGCCGAGACCGAGGCCCAGGAGTTCTTCGACATCTACAAGCTCGGGGTAATGACGATTCCGACCAACCGGCCCAATATCCGCAAGGACCGGAACGATTCCGTTTACAAGACCCGGCGCGAAAAATTCCAAGCCGTCATCGGCGAAATTCGCGAGATGCACTCCAAGGGCCGGCCAGTGCTGGTCGGCACCGTCTCCGTCGAGACCAGCGAAATGCTGGGGCGGGCGTTGAAAAAAGAAGGGCTCGTCCACGCCGTGTTGAACGCCAAGTTCCACCAGCAAGAAGCCGAGATCATCACCCGGGCTGGGCAAAAGGGCGCCATCACCATCGCTACCAACATGGCGGGCCGTGGCACCGACATTAAGCTCGGTGAAGGCGTTTCCGAAGTCGGCGGCCTGCATGTGCTGGGCACAGAGCGTCACGAATCCCGGCGCATTGACCGCCAGTTGCGCGGCCGTTGTTCCCGCCAGGGCGATCCGGGGTCGTCCCACTTCTTCATCTCGCTGGAAGACGATTTGATGCGGCTCTTCGGCTCCGACCGCATTACGCGCATCATGGAGCGCATGGGGCTTGAAGAAGGCCAGGAACTCGAACATCCGCTGCTGAACCGCTCCATCGAACAGGCGCAAAAGCGGGTTGAGCAGCACAACTTCCAGCAACGCAAACGGACGCTCGAATACGACGACGTGATGAACAAGCAGCGCGAAGTCATCTACGGCTTCCGCAACGACATCATCCAGTCCACCGACGTTCGCGACCGTCTCATGGATGTCATGGAGGAAGTCGTCCTGCTCAAGACCCAGGAATTTTCAGCCAATGACACGGATGCGGTCGAATGGAACATCCGCGGCTTGGCCGATTGGGTGAACCTCACGTTTCCGATTGGCTTGCCCGAAGAGGAACTGGTCAAAGTCGCCCACGGTGGCAAGCAGGCGCCCGTGGCGGAGTCGATGTTCGACGGGCTCAACGAACAGCAATTTGCCGTCGCAACCTTCCTGATTAAGTCCGTCCGCGACGCCTACGAACTCAAGGTCAGCCTCGAACGTCCCGAAGCGCTCGCGAGCTTGGAACGCTACACCGTGCTCAGCGCCATCGACCGGCTGTGGCAGGAACACCTTTACGCGATGGATTCGCTCCGCAGCCACATCGGTCTGCGCGCCTACGGGCAACGCGACCCGCTGATCGAATACAAGGCCGAAGCGTTCAAGCTCTTCGACGAACTGATGGTCAACATCAAGAGCGAGATCTGCTCCAACATCTTCCGGAGCGCTTCGAGCCTGATGGCCTTTGAACAGTTCCTGCACAACCTGCCGCAGATTACGGTGCACCAGACCGCCAATGCCTTCCGCGAGGTCTCCCAAGCGCAAAGTCAGACTGCGGCCAGCGGTCCCGGCAGTGAAATGGTGACCGAAGCCAACGAAGCGCTCGCTAAAGCCCAACCCGTGCGCAACACCATGCCGCAGGTGGGGCGAAACGACCCGTGCCCCTGCGGCAGCGGTAAAAAATTCAAGAACTGCTGCGGCCGCTGAACGGCAGCGGTTGCGGTGGTGAGCACCATGCGCGGCCCGATCCGATTCGGCTCCTTGGAGCTGAAGTCCAACCTGTTTCTCTCGCCGCTGGCGGGTTACACCAACCTGCCGTTTCGCATCGTCGCCCGGGAAATCGGCGGGCTTGACCTAGCCACCACCGACCTCGTCAACGCCCGCTCGCTGCTCGAAAAGAACCGCAAGGCCTTTAAGCTCATCGAAACCGACGGGCGCGACCGGCCGCTGGCGGTGCAACTCTTCGGCAGTGTGCCCGAGGAAATGCGAGATGCTGCACTGCAACTCGAAGCGCTCGGCACCAGTTCCATCGACATCAACATGGGCTGTCCGGTGAAAAAGGTCTGCCGGGTTGGAGGTGGTTCGGCGATGATGACCGAACTCGATCGCACCGCGAACTTGGTTCGCACCATGGTGAACGCGCTGAAGATCCCCGTGACCGCCAAGATGCGCCTCGGCTGGGATGACGATAACCTCACGGCCCCCGAATTGGCCCGCACGCTGGAAGACGCCGGCATCGCGGCCGTTTTTGTGCATGGCCGCACGCGTGAACAGGGCTTCAGTGGCTCGGTCAACCTCGCCGGCATCCGGGCCGTGGTGCAGGCGGTCAAATCCATTCCGGTCATCGGCAACGGCGATGTGACCACTCCCGAGGCGGCGCGAAAAATGTTCAACGACACCGGGTGCGCCGGCGTCAGCGTCGGCCGCGGAGCTTTCTACGATCCCTGGATCTTTGTCCGCACGCGCCATCATCTCGACACCGGTGACTTGCGCCCGGAGGCGACGTTTGTGGAGCGGACCAAGGTGATGTGTCGCCATCTCGACCTGATGACTGAGATCTTCGGGGAAGAGTTGGGCTGCGTCATGTTCCGGAAAGTGGCGCCTTGGTATGCGCGGCGCTTTGGGCCGGTGGCGGAATTCAACAAGCGGGTGGTGCAGTTAAAGTCGCGAGCTGAATTCCACGAAATTCTCGCCAACTACCAACTTTGGCGGCGGCAGTTTTGCGACGATCAAGGGGAGCTCCTGCCTCGCTTCCGCCCGGCGGCGATGGTGGCCAGCTTTATGCGCGAGGACGGCCCGCCCAGCACCACGCGCACCGCCATCCCGGTGCCGCGAGGGCCGGTCGAAATCTGGTGATCGGTTTGCCCGTGGCGCCCGGCGGCGGGGAGTGACCGCCCGCCGGCGGCAGGATTCATCGCAGGGAAAGGGGAATGACCACGGCGCATAGGCGCGAAGCTCAGCAAGGTTGCCACCGCCCTGCCGACTGATTACAACCACGGCTGTTACTTTCTGCGAATTGCGTCCTGCCCCGTTTGTTCCGTCCATATCGTGCCAGCTTATCCCCCCAATACACCGCCTCCGAAACGCGGCCGCGTTAGCGCCGGGTTGCTGATGTTTCGTCGGCAGGCAGGGTTTTTGGAGGTTTTCATCGCGCACCCGGGCGGCCCTTGGTTTCCGCACCGCGATTTCGATGTCTGGACTATTCCCAAGGGCGAGATTGAGCCGAACGAGGAGCCGCTGGCGGCCGCGATTCGGGAATTCCGGGAGGAAGTGGGACTAGAATCACAACCGCCCTATTTCCCTCTCGGCTCGATCAAACAGCGCGGAGGCAAGACGGTCCATGCTTGGGGTTTTGAGGGCGATTGGGACGAATCCCGGCCGATCCGCAGCAATTCCATGCAGGTCGAGTGGCCGCCGGGCTCCGGTCGGATGACGAGTTGGCCGGAAATCGACAAGGCGGAGTTTTTCAGCATCGTCGCCGCCCGGGAGAAATTGAAGTTGGCGCAACATCCCCTGCTGGACCGGTTGGTTACTGCCTTAGCCCAAAACAGTGCTCAAGCCGGCTTACCCGCGCCGCCGGCTTGAGGTGTTTTGAGCGGTTTCGCCGCCCGAAACCTCCGAGGTGTTCGGTCACTCCTTGGTCCAGAAATCGGCGACGAACACGTCCCCGAGCAGCGGACCGACCAATTTCCCAAATTCCTTGTGGTCGGGATGCACCAGATACGCGTCGCGATCCGCCTCGGCGGCAAACGTCAAAACCCAGACGTGGGTGCAGCCCTTGTTGAGTCCCTCCGGGCTATTGTTCAGGCCCCACACCAATTTCTTGATCTGGGGAATCTTGGTCTTCAGCGCCCGGAAGGCTTCTTCAACCCGGTGGATCTCGTCCTGGGTGGTGGCGTCCTTGAATTTGAAGGAGACGACGTGCAGCAACTGCGATTTCGCACCCTTGGCCGGTTTGCTGGCGTCGGCTTTGCCGGCGGGCTTTTTCTTGGCCTCGGCGGCGGCGGCGGTGAGCGCGGTGACACCGATGGTGGCGATCAATGCCAACCCTGCGAGCAGCGTGAACTTCATGTGGTGCGGCCAGCGTAGGAACCTACGCGCGCAGGGCAAGTGCGACCCGATTTCGGCAAAAAGCTAAACCGGCCTGCGTTCGTTCTCAGCGCGATTTGCTGCCCCAACCAGTTTGCCGTTGACCCCCTTTTGACGCGGCGAGTTCACTTTGCCCATCCCGCCGGTCCGGAGGCGCCATTTGAGGCCGCCGCCATTTTGCCCGGCGACAGTTACCTATCAGTCCAACCGTTCGCATGAGCCGCAAACTCAATATCGCCATCGTCGGACTCGGCTTCGGCGCCGAGTTCATTCCCATCTACCAGCGGCATCCGCATGCCAACATGTATGCGATCTGCCAACGCTCGCAGGATAAACTCGACGCGATCGGTAAGGCGTTTGGCGTGGCGACGCGTTACCAGAGTTTCGAGGATCTGCTCCGGGATCCAAACGTGGATTGCGTTCACATCAATTCCCCCATCCACCTCCACGCCTCGCAGTCCATCGCCGCCCTGCGCGCCGGCAAACACGTCGCCTGCACCGTGCCGGCTTGCACCTCGCTCGAGGAAGCCCGCGAGATCGTGAAGGCCTGCCAGGAGAGCGGTAAGAAATACATGATGATGGAGACCGTGGTGTGGAGCCGCGAATACCTCTACGTCCGCGAACTCCGCGACACCGGCAAACTGGGCCGCATTCAGTTCGTGCGCGGCAGTCACCTGCAAAACATGGCGGGGTGGCCCGGGTATTGGGAAGGCTTGCCGCCGATGCATTACGCCACGCACTGCGTCAGTCCCTGTCTCGGTATCGTTAATGGAGAGGCTGAATTTGTTTCCTGCCTCGGTTCTGGCCGCATTTCTGAAGCGCGCATCGCCAAGTATGGGTCGCCGTTTGCCTTCGAGACGGCTCATTTCAAGGTTCGCAATCAAGATCTAGCCGGTGAAGTTACCCGCTATTTGTTCGACGCCGCCCGCCAATACCGGGAGAGCTTCGATTGCTATGGCTCGGAGACTTCCTTCGAGTGGCAACTCACGGAGCATGACGACCCAGTGTTGCACGTCGGCGGGGAGAAGGTCGAAAAGGTGAAAATTCCGGACTATGCGCACTTGCTGCCCGCCGGTATCCAAGACTTCACCACCAAAGGCGTGTATGACCTGTCGGAAAACGTCCACTTAAGTTTCCTCCAGGGCAGTGGCCACGGCGGCAGCCACCCGCACCTCGTCCACGAGTTTGTGAGCAGTATCATCGAGGATCGCCCCAGCTTCCCCGACGTGCATCAGTCGGTGAACTGGACGATGGTCGGCATCTTGGCGCACGAAAGCGCGCTCCGGGCGGGCGAGAAGATCCAGATTCCCAGTTTCCGCGGCCTCTGACCCCCGCCATTGCTTGCTTGGCCCAACCCTGCCGGCTCCAACCGGCGGGGTTTTTGTTGCGGCGCAGCGGGCCCCTTTGCGCTGAGTTCGGGTGGCATGGCCCCAGCGGAGGCTCACGGAACAAACCGTTTTCTGGACACCCAAGCCACGAGTCAGATTAACTCCGCCTGTTCCACTTCCAACACAGGTAATTAATTTATGAGTAATGTCAGCACTGAGGGCATAGCGCCCAACGCCAAGCGGCTTCTCTTCGCCGGCTTCATGGCGATTTTGGCCGCCGGCATCGGCTTCGGCATCCGCGGCGGCATCCTAGCCAACTGGGCAGCCGACTTCGGTTTCACCGGCGCGCAACTCGGTGCGATCGGTGGGGCCGGTTTCACCGGTTTCTGCTTTGGCATCATCATCGGGGGCGTGATTGTGGACAAGATCGGCTACGGCAAGCTGGTAGTCGCCGCGTTCCTCTTCCACGTGCTGTCGGCGTTCGTGACGTTTGCCGCCAACAAGGGGCAGGCGCAGGAAACGGCTTACAATTTCCTGTATTGGGGCACATTCATCTTCGCCCTCGCCAACGGCACGCTGGAAGCCGTGGCTAATCCGCTGGTGGCCACGCTCTTCCCGAAAAACCGCACCCATTATTTGAACATCCTGCACGCGAGCTGGCCGGCCGGTCTCGTGCTCGGCGGTTTGGTGGGTTGGTTCCTCGGCGAAGGCGCCACCGCCATGAGCTGGAAGTTGCAGCTCGCCCTGTTCCTCGTGCCCACCGTGCTCTACGGCGTGCTGTTCATGGGCCAGAGTTTCCCGAAATCCGAAGCGTCGGCGAAGGGGCTTAGCATTGGTGAAATGTTGAAAGATGTCGGTGTCCTTGGCGCCGCGGTGGCGTGCTACTTGTTGGTGCTTTTCTTCCAGAATGCGCTGCAATTGCCCCCGGCTGTGTCCTACGCAATGGGCGGCGTGATCCTCGCCGCGGTGGCGGTGATGACTGGGTTTTCCATCGGCGCTTGGCTGCTGTTCGTCCTGCTCATCGCCCACGTCCTCGTCGGCGCGGTCGAACTGGGCACCGACGGCTGGATTCAGAACATCACCGGCAACATCCTGAGCCCAAGCCAAGGTAAGATCCTGTTTGTGTTCACCTCGCTCTTCATGTTCGCCCTGCGCTTCTGCGCTCACTTCATCGAAAAGAGCCTCAAAATCTCCCCGGTGGGCCTGCTCTTCATCTGTTCGATCCTCGCTTGCATTGGCCTCAACATGGTCAGCGGCATTAACACGTTCATGGGTGCGATTCTTGCCCTCTCCGTGTATGCGCTCGGCAAGACCTTCTTCTGGCCGACGATGCTCGCGGTCGTCAGCGACCGCTTCCCCCGCACGGGTGCCATCGCCATCTCGATCATGGGCGGTTGCGGGATGATGTCCGCCGGTTTGCTCGGCTCGGCCGGTCTCGGCTACGCCAAGGACCGGTTTGCTGCGGATGAGTTGCAGAAGGCGAATCCCGCCATCTACGCCACCTACAAGGCCGAGAAGCCCAGCACTTTCCTCTTCTTGGCCCCGGTCAACGGGTTGGACGGCACCAAGCTGTCAGCCGCGCAGACCGCCACCACCAAGACGCCGGACCAAACGGCCGCGGTGGCTGCCAGCATCGCCGGCGACCGCCGGACTTTGAAGGCCGACTCCTTCATCCCGGCCACCATGGCAGTGATCTACCTGCTCCTGTTCCTCTACTTCAAAGCCATCGGCGGCTATAAGATCGTGTCCATCGGGGACACTTCGAAGGCGTAGTCCGCCTCCTGATCAACCCACGGCGGCTCCTGAACGGAGCCGCCGTTTTGTTTTGCGAGTGCAAACGGCACCGACACCCTTTCGCCCGTGTCGACTTTGTTGCGTCCGTTTGAACCCGGCGATCACGCCGCCGCGCTCGCCCTGTGGCGTCGGACCGAAGGCATGGGACTCGGCGCTTGGGATGAGGCCGAGGCGATCCAACGCTTCCTCGAACGCAACCCCGGCTTGAGCGTGGTGGCGGAAAGCGCGGGCAAGCTCATCGGCGCCGCCCTGTGCGGTCACGATGGCCGGCGGGGATTTATTTACCACTTGGCGGTCGACCACGGCTTCCGCGGACAGGGGTTGGGCCGACGCCAAGTGGAGTTTTGCCTCGCTGGTTTGCGTGGCCACGGGCTCACGCGCTGTCACCTCGTGGCGTATCAGGCCAATGCCGAGGGCCGAGCGTTTTGGCGGCATCTGGGCTTCCGTGAACGTTCGGAACTCCAGCTCTACTCCCGCGAGCTCACCGAGTGAGGACTGCCGGGCGGTCTCAACGCCCCCGCTTTTGCCCGCGATAATCCGTCGGGGTGAGGCCGGTCGCGGAACGGAATGCGCGGGTGAAGGCGCTGTGATCGTAAAAGCCGCAGGCATGCGCCACCTCGGCGACCGGGTGGTCCGTTTCTTCCAGCAATCGGGAGGCCGCCGCCAACCGAGTTTGCGTGATTAGTTGGCTCGGCGTGAGGCGGAAGATGCGTTTGATCAACCGCGCAAATCGGACCGGCGAGAGCTCCGCCCGGGCCGCCAGCGTGGACGGCGAAATGAGTTCGCCAAAGTTGGCCTCCAAGAATTCCAGCGTCGTCGCCAAACCGGCCGGGATGATGGAGCTGTCACCGGGTGCCCGGAGATCCCGGGAAATGCCGATCACACCCACCACCGCCCCCGCGCTGTCCCGCAGCGGTAGTTTGGTGGTCAGGCACCAGCCCTTTTGCCGGCGCGGATACCAGTGCAGCTCCAAACGGTCGCGCACGGGGCGCCCGGTGCGAATCACCGCCGCATCCTGCGCCGCATATCGCTCGGCCAGCTCCGCGGGAAACACCTCGCGCACATGACGGCCCAACAGGCCCTTGCGTTCGCGAAAGCCGACGCGTTCCACGAGCGACTGGTTCACGGCCACGTAGCGTCCGTCGCGATCCTTCACGAAGAAAGCGGCGTCCGGCAGGTGCTCGAACAACTCTGCCATGAGCGCAAGCCCCGGCACGGCTTGCAGCAGGCTGCGACCCGAATCGTTCCGAACGGCGGTGGCGTGATGGCGCACGCCCGAAGCTTGGCTGGGAGCGCGGGCGGCGGCGACGTTCCGTTTTCCGGACCGCAGGGTTGAAGCGGCCGGCGGTCGTGCCGGGTTTGGCGGCTGGGCCACGGCTTTGAGACAAGACAGCCGGTGGGTTCCGGGCATTGTATTGGGGATGACTTTCCGGCTCGCCGACTTCGTTGCGTCCGTTTGCCGCGTGGGTGCGCGGGCGGGACTGGCCGTCGCCGTCGCCGTGACCGCCGCGTGGGCGCAGACGCCGAAGGTCGAGCGGGAGCGGCTCGAGCCCCATTGGTTCGGGGACCACACCCGCTTCTGGTATCGCAACGACCTGAAGGATAGCGCCCGCGAATTTGTCTTGGTCGACGCCGTGAAGGGGGAAAGAAAGCCGGCTTTCGACCACGTGCGCGTCGCCGCTGCCCTGGCAAAATTGACCGGCCGGGAAGTGAGTCCGACGAAACTGCCGATCGAAGCCTTGGAGTTCCCGTCCCACCGCAACGTGATCGGGCTGCGGGGAACGCTTGAGGCGTGGACGTTGGAGCTGGAATCCTACGCCCTCACCGCCGACGCGAGTGGCCGATCCGAGCCTGAAACCCTTCCCTTCGACCGCGAGCTGAAGCCGTCGCGGCGCACTGGACCGGAGACCAAAATCACCTTTCACAACACGTTCGACTTCGAGGTGGAGTTGTTCTGGCTCGACGCGGCTGGCGACCGGCGCAGCTACGGACTGCTCAAGCGAGGTGCGGAAAAAATTCAACCCACCTTCGCCGGCCACAATTGGCTCGTGGCGCGGCCGGGCGGTAGCACGCTTGCGGTGTTTGAAGCCACCGAGGCGCCCGCCCGTGCGGTCCTTGAGGAGCGTGAGCCGACGCGGCGCGCCCAGCGTCGACAGGAAGCCCGGCCCGAGGCGCCCGCCACCGCCGTGCCGTCGCCGGATGGCCGCTGGGAAGCGTTTGTGCGGGACCATAACGTGTGGGTCCGCGAATTGGCCCGGCGCACCAACGAATTCGCGCTGAGCTTTGACGGAAATCCAGGCCACAGCTTCCACCGCGATGCCTCGCGTGACCGGTTGGTGGGCATGGATTACGAAAAAGCCGACTGGCCCGAGACGTTGCCAGAGGTGGGTTGGGCCCCGGATTCCCGGAAGTTGATCGCGCTCCAAACGCGGTCCGTGCCTGAGCGGCGGGTGTATCTCGTGGAATCGACGCCCAAAGATCAGCTCCAGCCCAAGCTGCAATCGTATCCTTACTTGAAGCCGGGCGACGAGATTCCCGTTTCGCAGCCGCGCCTGTTCGACGTGTCTGCCCGGCGTGAAGTGCGGCTCGAGAATTCGTTATTTCCCAACCCGTGGGAGCTGAGTGCGTTTCGTTGGGCTCAGGATTCGAGCCGTTTCACGTTCGTTTACAATCAACGCGGGCATCAGGTGCTGCGGGTGCTCGCCGGAGACGCCACCACCGGCGTCGTCCGGGCGCTGGTGGACGAACACAGCGACACGTTCATCCACTACTCGGGCAAGTTCTTCTGCGAATGGTTGGGCGATGGCGAACTGCTCTGGCTGAGCGAACGGGACGGATGGAATCACCTATGGCTCTACGACGCCCGGAGTGGGCGGGTAAAACGTCAAGTCACGCGAGGGACATGGAACGTGCGCGACGTGGTGCGGGTGGACCACGATAAGCGGGAAGTGTGGTTTCGCGCCGTCGGCCTCCAGCCCGATCAAGACCCGTATCACGTTCATTTTGCCCGGGTCAGTCTCGACCCGCCGGTAGATCAACCGCCGGTCCTGCTGACGGAAGGTGACGGCACCCACACAGTGCACTGGTCGCCGGATAACCGCTACTTGGTGGACACGTATTCGCGGGTGGACCAGCCGCCAATCCACGAACTCCGGCGCTGTGCGGATGGTTCACTTGTCTGTCGCCTAGAAGCCGCCGACGCGAGCGAGGTGCTCGCCCGTCGCGGACGCTTTCCGGAACGTTTCACCGCCAAAGGCCGGGATGGCAGCACAGATATTTGGGGCCTCATTCATCGGCCCAAGGCGTTTGATCCGGGTAAGAAGTATCCCGTGCTCGAGAGCATTTATGCCGGACCGCACGACCATTTCGTGCCCAAGGCATTTCGCGCCGCTTACCGCACGGCGCAGGAGTTCACCGATCACGGTTTCGTCGTGGTGCAGATCGACGGCATGGGCACGGCTTGGCGCTCGAAAAAATTCCACGACGTGGCGTGGAACAATCTTCGTGACGCTGGCTTTCCCGACCGCATCGCGTGGCTGCGAGCGGCGGCCGCGAAATTTCCTGAACTCGACCTGACCCGTGTCGGTATCTACGGCGGCAGCGCCGGCGGGCAGAACGCGGCGGCAGCCCTGCTGTGGCAGGGCGATTTTTACAAGGCCGCCGTGGCGGATTGCGGCTGCCACGACAACCGAATGGATAAAATCTGGTGGAACGAACAATGGCTCGGCTGGCCCGTGGGCCCGCACTACGCCGAAAATTCCAACACGGTGAACGCGGACAAACTCCGGGGCGCCCTGCTGCTGGTTGTCGGTGAACTCGACCAGAACGTGGACCCGGCTAGCACGCTGCAATTCGCCGCCGCCCTGACGCGGGCGGGCCGGGATTACGAACTGATGGTCGTGCCCGGGGCCGGCCACGGCGCGGCCGAAACGCCGTGGGCCAACCGACGGCGTTTGGAATTTTTCGTGCGGCAGTTGCAGCCGTAACCGGCGGAAATCTGAGCGGTGATGACGACCGCGGCGAAGTGCGGGCCTTGAAGCCGCTTGGGTGACAACCCGCACCGGTCGGGTTGTCACCGAATTTCTTATTTCACCCCCAAGTGCGCGCCGATGAAGGCAAGCTTGTCGGCCGCTTCTTCAATGATCTTGGCGGTGGGTTTGCCCGCGCCGTGGCCGGCCTTGGTCTCGATGCGGATGAGGGTTGGGTTCCGGCCGGACTGCACCGCTTGGAGGCGGGCCGCGAACTTGAAGCTGTGGGCGGGCACCACGCGGTCATCGTGGTCGGCGGTGGTTACGAGTGTGGGCGGATAGCTCACGCCGGGCTTGAGGTTGTGCAGCGGCGAATAGGCATAAAGTGCCCGGAATTCGTCCGCGTTGTCGCTGGAGCCGTAATCGCTCGTCCAAGCCCAGCCGATGGTGAATTTCTGGAAGCGCAGCATGTCCATGACGCCCACCGCCGGCAGCGCTGCGCCGAACAGTTCGGGTCGCTGCGTGATGCTCGCGCCGACGAGCAAGCCGCCGTTTGAGCCGCCGGAGATCGCGAGCTGCTTGGCTGAAGTGTAGCGGTTGGCGATGAGCCATTCGGCGGCGCCGATGAAGTCGTCGAACACGTTCTGCTTGCGCAGCTTGGTGCCGGCTTGGTGCCATTCTTCGCCGTATTCGCCGCCGCCGCGGAGATTGGGCACGGCATAAACGCCGCCGAGTTCCATCCATGCGAGGTTTGCCACGCTGAACGCCGGCGTGAGCGAGATGTTGAAGCCGCCGTAAGCGTAGAGAAGCGTGGGGTTCGAGCCGTCGAGCTTCAGGCCCTTTTTGTGCGTGATGAACATGGGCACCTTGGTGCCGTCCTTACTCGCGTAAAAGACCTGCTTCACCTCGTAGGCGTCGGGATTGAAATCCACCTTGGGCTGGCGCCAGAGCGTGCTCGCGCCGGTCTTGAAGTCGTAGCGGTAGATGCGCCCGGGCGTGGTAAAGCTGGTGAAGCTGTAGAAGGTCTCCGTGTCCGCGCGCTTGCCACCGAAGCCGCCAGCGCTGCCGATGCCGGGCAGCTCAATCTCTTTCATGAACTTGCCCGTGAGGTCGTGGAGCTGGACTTGGCTGCGCGCGTCGCGGAGGTATTCCACGGCGAGCTGGCCGCCCACGATGTTCGCGCCCGTCAACGTCGCATCGGATTGCGGGATGATCTCGCGCCAGTGCGCCCGGGCGGGCTTCGTGGTGTCGAGGGCGATGAGCCGGCTGCGGGGCGCGTCGAGGTCGGTGGTGAAGAAGAACACCGGGCCGTCGTTGCCGATGAAGTTGTAGCTGGCGTCGAAGTCGTTCAGCAACTCGATGACCTTTGCGTCGGGCGCGGTCAGGTCCTTAAAGAAGACGCGGTTCTTGGTGTCGGTGCCTTGGCTGACATTGACGACGAGATAGCGCCCGTCGTCGGTGACGCTGCCGCCGAAGCCCCACTTCGGCTGGTCCTTGCGCTCGTAGGTCAACTTGTCGTCGCTCTGCGGCGTGCCGAGCTGGTGGAAGTAGAGCTTCTGGAATTCGTTCAGCTTGGTCAGCTTCGCCGACTCGGCCGGCTCGTCGTAGCGCGAGTAATAGAAGCCGCTGCCGTCCTTCTTCCACGATGCCCCGGAGAATTTCACCCATTTGAGCACATCGCCCGTGTCTTGACCGGTCGCGACGTCGCGAACCTTCCATTCCTCCCAATCGGAGCCGGCGGCGGACAGGCCGTAGGCCATCTTCGCGCCGTCCTCGGAGAGGGCATAGCCCTTGAGCGCGACCGTGCCGTCGGCGGTAAGGGTGTTCGGGTCAAGCAACACCCGGGGCGCGGCGTCGAGCGAATCCGCGACATAGAGCACAGCTTGGTTCTGGAGGCCGTCGTTTTTGCTGAAGAAGTAACGCCCGCCCTGTTGGAACGGCACCCCGTAGCGCTCAAAATTATACAGCGCGGTAAGTCGAGATTTGAGCGGCGCCCGGAGTGGCAGCGTTTCGAGGTGACCGAAGGTGACTTGATTCTGGGCTTCCACCCAGGCCTTGGTTTCGGCCGAATTATCGTCTTCGAGCCACCGATAGGGATCGGCGACCGGCGTGCCGTGGTAGTCATCGACGACGTTGGTGGTGCGGGTGGCGGGGTAGACGAGCTGGGGAAACTTCACAGTGGTGAGGGTGGCACAGCCGGCCAGCAGCGCGGCAGACGCGGCGAAGCCGAGGAGACGGGACTTCATGCGCGCCAAGTTGTGGCGGCGAAGGAGTGTCCGCGCAAGGCCCGGGAAACGGGCAGTCTGGCATCAACGACGCTAAGCCTCGGCGGCGGCGCGCCCTGCCCGCGCCCCCCGGAATAAAAGTCCAAGCGGGGAAACGCCCACGGGTGGAAGGGGGCTCCAAGTAGGTGCATGGGCCGCCCTGATCGCAATTTACAGCTGGGAAAGGGCGACGAATTCCGGTCAGCAAGCGGCTGCCGTTGAGCTCATTGCCCTGCCGGCCGCGAAGCTTGGACAGAATAATGGCTAGGACTCCGCCTATTTGGCGGTATCCTTGACTTGCCCAAGTTCGGTTCGGATAGTCCCGCGCTTGATTCGGCCCCCGGTGAGTTTGGGGGAACGTCATTTTATGCCTAAGTCGAAAGAGAAGAAGTCAGTAGCCAAGGCGCCCGCCAAGAAGATTTCCGCGCCGGCTCCGGTTGCCATCCCCAAGGCGGCCAAGCCGGCTAAGAAAGAGAAGGCGGTCGTCGCGGCGCCCGAGCCTGAGCCCAAGCCGGCCAAGGCAGTCAAGGCGGCTAAGCCGACCAAGGCGCCGTCCACTGGCTCAGGCCCAGTTCCCCCGACGGCGGGGCCTGGCGGTGCAGCCGAGGGGGTTGATCCTACCACGGTCAGTGCATTTAAGAGTGCCAGCGGCACCGACCTGACGGAGAAGATCAAGGAGCTCGTCCGGTTGGCGCAGGAACAAGGCTACCTGACTTACGGCGACATCAACGACGCGTTGCCTGACAATCTGGTCACCTCGGATGACCTCGACGAGATCTACATTAAGCTCCGGAATTTGGAGATCGACATCGTCGACCAGGCCGAAGTGGATCGGCCCAAGCCCGCGGAGCAGGAAGAGGAGCAGCCCGACGACAAGGCTCGGCTCGACATTTTGGACGATCCGGTCCGGATGTATCTCAAGCAGATGGGCCAGGTCCCGCTGCTAACCCGGGAACAGGAAGTCGAGATCTCAAAGCGGATCGAGGAGAACGAAAACGAGGTCAAGCGCATCATTTACAGCTTCGGTTTCTCCGGTAAGGAGCACATCGCGCTGGCTGAGAAGCTAATTTCCGAACCGCCCAAAGAGCGTTTTGACCGCGTGATCGTCGATAAGAAGATCGAGACCCGCGACGAACATCTGAAGGCTTTGCGCAAGCTGGTGAAGGATGTTCGGGCGATCGACCAACAGGTGGACGCCAAGTGGTCCGAGCTGAACGCCTCCGGCAATGCTGCCAAGCGGGAAAAGGTGCTCGTCGACTACCACAAAATCGACGAGAAGCTGCAGAAGACGTTTCCCAAGTTTTACTATAAGCAGAAGGTCATCGAGGAAATGTGCCTCGTCGCGGATAACATCCACGACAAGTTCCTCACCAGCGTCAACACCGTCCAGCAACTCCAGCCGCAGAAGAAATCGACTCAGGTGCAGGCGATTATCCACGCCGAGGAGCAGAAGTCCCACGCGCTCGAACAGTTCGTGCGCATGACCAGCCAAGAGTATCTGGACGCCTTCAAGAGCCTGAAAAGCTTCGATAAGAAGGCGCTTCAGGCCAAAACTGAGATGGTCGAGGCCAACTTGCGCCTCGTCATCTCCATCGCCAAAAAATACACGAACCGCGGCCTGTCGTTCCTCGACCTCATCCAAGAGGGCAACATGGGGTTGATGAAGGCGGTCGAGAAATTCGAATATCGGCGCGGCTATAAGTTCTCGACCTACGCCACGTGGTGGATTCGGCAGGCGATCACTCGTTCCATCGCCGATCAGGCCCGCACCATCCGCATTCCGGTGCACATGATCGAGACGATCAACAAGCTGATGCGGGTGCAGAAGCAGTTGATCCAAGACTTCGGCCGGGAACCGACCCCGGAGGAAATTGCGGACGAGATGCAGATGCCCGTGGATCGCGTCCGGGCCGTGCTCAAGATGGCGCAGCAACCGATTTCGCTGCAAAGTCCGGTGGGCGATTCGGACGACACCAACTTCGGTGACTTCATCGAGGACAAGGCGGCGGAAAATCCGTCGGATATGACCAGCTACGCCCTCCTCAAGGAGAAGCTGGCGGACGTGCTCGACTCGCTTACTGAACGTGAGCGCAAGGTTTTGGAACTGCGTTTCGGCCTGACCGACGGCTACAGCCGAACCCTCGAAGAGGTGGGCAAACAGTTCAAAGTGACCCGTGAGCGAATCCGGCAGATCGAGGCCAAGGCGCTGCGCAAGATGCGCCACCCGACTCGGCTTCGCCAACTCCACGGCTTCCTCGAAGGCGAAGAAGCGTTGGTTTAATCGGCAAAATTCTTCCAACCCCGCTCCGGCGGGGTTTTTTGTTTTTGCGCCACGAAAACGAGTTGCGGAGCCGTTTGCTGCCCAACACCTTCGCCAGCTATGAACCTCTTCGTCACCGGTGGTGCTGGCTACATCGGGTCTGTCTTTGTTGAGGAAGCCTGCCAAGCCGGACACCAAGTCACTGTGTTCGACAATCTGACCGAGGGTCATCGAGCGGCGGTCGATTCGCGGGCTAGGTTTGTGCTCGCCGACCTAGCCGACCGGGCCGGGGTCGCCGCGGCGATGCGGGAGGCCGAGGCGGAAGCGGTGGTGCACTTTGCCGCCAGTGCGTTGGTGGGCGAATCCATGACCAACCCGTCGAAGTATTTCCGCAATAACGTCGCCAACGGAGTGAACCTGCTCGACGCCGCGGTGGAGGCCGGAGTGAAGAAGTTCGTGTTTAGTTCCACCTGTGCGACGTATGGCCCACCCGAACGAGTGCCCATGGACGAAAATCTGCCGCAGCACCCAATCAATCCCTACGGCGAGTCCAAGCTCATGTTCGAGCAGGTATTGAAATGGTATCGGGAACTGCACGGGCTTGATTTTGTGGCCTTTCGCTATTTCAACGCCGCGGGTGCCAGCGCGCAGTTTGGCGAACACCATCGGATCGAGACGCACTTGATCCCCAACGTGTTGAAGGTCGCCCTCGGCCAGAAGGATCAAGTCGACATCCTCGGCACCGATTACCCGACGGCCGACGGCACCTGCATCCGCGACTACATCCACATCGCCGATTTGGCCCAAGCCCACTTGCTCGCCTTGGCTCCGGGGCACACGGGCTTCTTTAACTTGGGCAACGGCGAAGGGTTTTCAGTGCGGGAAGTCATTGCCACCTGTGAACAGGTCTCCGGAAAGAAGATCCCGGCGGTCGAAAAACCCCGGCGCGCCGGTGACCCGCCCAAGCTCATCGCCAGCGCCGGCAAGGCGTTGAACCAGTTGGGCTGGAAACCTCGGTTTGCCAAAATCGAGGAGATCGTCGCCTCGGCCTGGGCTTGGCATCGCGAGCATCCGGCCGGCTACCCGGACTGAGCGCGGCGCTACCCCGAGGGGAGACGGTGCGAGGCAGCGGTGCCAAATCCTCGTGGAAGGCGCAGTTAAACCGGGCTCGCCGGAACTTCCCTGAATTTTTCGTCGTGGGTTTGGCGTCGGTTTCGTAAATGCTTCCGCACTTCCCGGAAGCGTCATGGGCGGACTTTATTGGGTTCGTCCGTGTAACCGGTGGAAACACTCTGCATGAACTTAATTCGCGCGTTCGTCTTGTCGCTGGCGTGTTCGCTGGCGCTCGTCGCCCAGTCTCGGCTCCAACTCAATCCCGGCGACCATGTTGCCCTAGTCGGCGGAGCCTTAGCCGACCGGATGCAGCATTCCGGCTACTTTGAAACTCTGGTCCAAGAGCGGTTTCCGGATAACAAACTGGTTTTCCGCAACTTGGCCGCCGCCGGTGACGAAGTTGCGATCCGGCATCGTTCAGAAAACTTCGGTTCACCCGATGACTGGTTGAATCGGGTGAAGGCCGACGTGATCCTTGCGTTCTTCGGCTACAATGAGTCCTTCAAGGGCGCCGACGGTCTGCCGAAGTTTAAGACCGACCTCGACACATGGGTGAAGCACGTCCGCGCCGGCAATTTTTCCGGTAAGGGCGCTCCCCGCGTGGTGCTCTTCTCGCCCGCAGCCAACGAGAGGCACCAAGATCTAAATTTCCCCGACCTGACGCCGAATAACCCCAATTTGCGCCTCTATTCGGCCGCCATCGCCGAGGTCGCCAAGGCCAACGGCGTGCCGTTTGTGGATGTGTTTGAACCGTCGCTGAAATTGTTCACCGCCGCCGCCGCCAAGGGCCGCTCATTGACGATCAACGGTTACCTGCTGAGCCAAGACGGTGATCAGGCCCTCGCCCCGATTTTGTTTGAAGGTTTGTTCGGCGAGAAGGCCCCGGGTGGTGATTTGGAAAAGCTGCGCGCCGCGGTGAACGACAAGAATTGGCAGTGGCATCAACGTTATCGGACGATGGACGGCTATAATGTTTACGGCGGCCGTTCTGCCCTCGCGTATCAGGCGGGCAAAGGTGGTTTCATCAGTGACCGCAACGCCCCCGAGCCGCACATCTCGAACTACAAGGTGATGCAGGAAGAAATGTCGCAGCGCGACGTGCTCACCGCGAACCGTGATCTGCGGGTCTGGGCGGTGGCCAAGGATGGTGACCTCGTGGTGGATGATTCCAACCTCCCGGCGGTCACCAAGGGTCGAATCGAACAAGCCCGGTCCAAATCCCGACAAGTCGCCCGTCTATCTCAGCGGCGAAGAGGCCATTTCCAAGATGACCCTCCACTCGGGCATGAAAGTGAACCTGTTCGCGGATGAGAAGCAGTTCCCCAACCTCATCAATCCCGTGCAGATGGCGTGGGACACCAAGGGCCGCCTTTGGATCGCCGCGTGGCTGAACTACCCCGAGCGCACCCCCACCAGCAAGGTCGGCGACAAGCTGCTCGTGTATGAAGACACCAACGGTGACGGTAAGGCGGACAAGGAAACCGTCTTTGCTGACGACTTGAATTGCCCCACCGGCTTCCAGTTTTACAAGGACGGCGTGCTGCTTATGCAGGCCCCCGACCTCTGGTTTCTCCGCGACACCAACGGTGACGGCAAGGCCGACACCAAGGAGCGCGTCCTGATGGGCATGGACTCGGCCGACTCCCACCACACGGCCAACGCCATCTGTCTCGATCCCGCCGGCTCGATCTACCTCAGCGACGGCGTGTTTCACCGCACCCAAGTCGAGACCGGCGCCGGGCCCGTCCGCAATGATGACGCCGCCATCTATCGCTTCGAGCCGCGCACCGGACAGTTCGAGACTTACATCCCCTACGGCTTTGCCAATCCGCACGGCCGCGTTTTCGACGCTTGGGGCAATGACCTCGTCACCGACGCCACGGGCAACGCGAACTACTTTGGTCCCGCCTTCAGTGGCCGGCTCGACTACCCGCAAAAGCACCCTGGGATGAGGGAATTCTGGAATCGCCCTTCACGTCCCTGTCCGGCCACCGGCATTCTCACCAGCCGCCATTTTCCGGAAGAATTTCAAGGCAACTTCCTGAACCTGAACGTCATCTCCTTCCAAGGCGTTTACCGGGTGAAGGTCAGCGAAGAGGGCTCCGGCCTGAAAGGCGAGACGCTGGAAAACCTCATCTCGTCTTCCGATCCGAACTTCCGCCCGATCTGCATCAGCACGGGTCCCGACGGCGCGCTCTATTTTGCCGATTGGCACCAAAACATCATCGGGCACATGCAGCACCATCTGCGGGACCCGAACCGTGGCCACCAATACGGCCGCATCTATCGCATCACCTACAATGGCCGCCCGTTGCTGAAGCCTGCCCTGATCGCCGGTCAACCGATCGCGGCCTTGGTCAACCTGCTGAAGGAACCCGAAAACCAAACCCGCGAACTCGCCAAGATCGAACTCGGTCAGCGCGATACGAAGCAAGTGCTCACCGCGGTGCAGTCTTGGATTGCAGGTCTCGACCCCAAAGACGCCGCCTACGAGCACCACATGATGGAGGCCCTGTGGGTCCACCAATGGCACAATGTCGTTAACTCCGAGCTCCTCGCCCGCATGCTGGCGTCGCCCGAGGCCAACGCCCGCGCCGCCGCGGGTCGCGTGCTCTGCTACTGGCGTGACCGGGTCCCCAACGCGCTGGGGCTGTTCGCCAAGTTGGCCGAAGATGAAAGCCCCCGCGTGCGCCTCGAAGCGGTGCGGGCGGCCAGTTTTTACCGCACTGCTGAAGCCGCCGAAGTGGCCTTGGTCGCCCTTAAGCGCCCGCTCGATTACTACCTCGAATACTGTCTCAAGGAGACGCTCCGCCAACTCGAGCCTTACTGGCGCAAGGCCATCGCCGCCGGCCAGCCCATCGCGAAAGACAATCCGGCCGGTCTGATTCACTTGCTCAAGTCGCTCAGCCCCGCCGAAGTCATGAAGTTGCCGCGCGTCGAGCCCGTGATTGCCGATTTGCTCGGTCGCCCCGGCGTGACCGACGCCGACCGGGCCACGGCGCTCAATGACCTCGCTACGCTGCGCAAGACCACCCGGACCAGCCTCTTGTTGGGGATGCTGGAAAATCCGGGCTCCCGCCCCGAGGACGCCACCGCAAGCCTCGCCCGGTTGTTGCCCACCCAGTTGCCTGCCGAACTGAAGGTCGGGCGCGATTCACTCACCCGCCTCAGTCGCGCCAGTGCCAATGCGACCACCCGCTCCGCGGCGTGGGCTGCGCTGGCGGCGGCCGATAACTCCTTCGCGGCCGTCTGGCAATCCGCTAGCGGCACGCCGCCGACCCTGACTGACCTGCTCAACGGCATTCCGTTGCTCAACGACGCTGACTTTCGCGCTCAAGCTTACGCCTCGGTGCGACCCATCGTGACGGGCGAATCCAAGCTCGCCGCCGAAGCCGCCGGCAAAGGCGGTGCCCGATTCGTCCGCATCGAACTGCCGCGTCGCGGCACGCTCACGCTGGCCGAAGTTCAGGTCTTTGCCGGCGGGCAAAACCTCGCGCTCAAAGGCACCGCCCGGCAGTCTAGCACGTCCAATGGCGGCGAGGCTGCCCGTGCGGTTGACGGCTTGACCCACGGCCTCTTCGGCATGAATTCACAGACCCATTCGCAGGAGAATGAACGCAACCCTTGGTGGGAAGTGGACCTCGGTTCCGAACAGCCGGTGGAAGCGGTGTCCGTCTGGAACCGCACCGACGCCGACCTTGGCAAGCGCCTCGATGGCTTCACGCTCACGCTGCTCGACAGCGCCCGGCAGGAAGTGTTTGGGCAGAAAAATATTCCCGCCCCGGCCCAAAGCGTGCGCCTCGCCGCCGCTGTGGATGCCGCGGGCAGCCTCCGGCGCGCTGCCATCCGGGCGCTCCTAGCGATGAACAGTCGGCCCGAAGAAGTCTTCAGCACCCTCGCCGGCCTCGTGGCCAAGGGGGATCTTACCACCGCCGCCGCCCAAGGGTTGCGCCAATTGCCGCGCACCGCGTGGAGCGCCGGTCCCGCCGGCAACGCGGCCACCGCCCTCGTGCAGTGGGCCAAGGCCGTGCCCGCGGACAGCCGCACTGATTTGAACTACGTGGAGGCTCTGCAAACGGCGGCTGACTTGGCCGGATTGCTGCCGGAAGCGGCGGCCAACGCCGTCCGGCGCGACTTGAAGGAACTCCGCGTTTCCGTGTTCGTCATCCGCACGGTGCGCGAGCAAATGCGCTACGATACCCCGCGCCTTGTGGTCGAGGCCGGCAAGCCCTTCGAGATCGTCCTCGAGAACGACGACTTCATGCCCCACAACCTCGTGGTCGTGAAACCCGGCGCCCGCGAGTTGGTGGGTGCGGTGGCGGACACCATGCTGCCCACTGACTTGGATCGCGAAGGGCGCGCCTTTGTGCCGGCCAACCCGAACATTCTGGCCGCCACCAAACTGCTCGAAGCGGGCAGTCGGACGACGCTCAAACTTACGGCCCCGGCGACGGAGGGTGACTACGAATACGTCTGCACCTTCCCGGGTCACTGGCCCGTAATGTGGGGGCGGTTGATCGTCACCACCGATGTGGATGCCTACCTCGCTAAAAACCCCGTGGCTCCTGCGGTTGGCGTTGGGCACAAGCACGAGTAAGGGTTTGCTCCTTGTCCTGAACTGATTTGGGCGGGCCTTCGGGCCCGCCCAACGCATTTATGGAGCCATCCAGCCCCGGTGCGGCGTGGTTCAGATCCGTCCTGCCGGCCGGCTCTGGGTAGTAACCCGAGGGGCTTAGCCGACGTGGCGGTTCCACTTTGGAGTTGGCCGTTGCCGCCTGCGGGATAGCGTCCGGACATGCGCACCGTCATCTATCCGGGCAGCTTCGACCCGTTTACCAACGGCCACCTTGACGTGGTCCGGCGAGCGGCCCGCATCTTTGATCAAGTGGTGGTCGCCGTGGCGCGCAACGACTCCAAGCAACCGCTGTTCTCCGTGGCTGAGCGGACAGATTTGGTGCGTGTTGCCTGCGCGAGCATTCCGAACGTCGTGGCGGATAGCTTCGATGGCCTACTGGTCAACTACGTGATGGAGCGTGGTGCCTGCGCGGTGGTGCGGGGACTCCGCGCCGTGAGCGACTTCGAATTTGAATTTCAACTTGCGCTGATGAATCGCGCGTTGAACGAACAAGTAGAGACGTTGTTTCTGACGCCGAAGGATACCTACACGTTCGTCAGTTCCCGGATCGTGAAGGAGATCGCCCGGCTGGGTGGCGACGTGAGTCCGTTTGTCCCGGAACACGTGCGCGCCGCGCTGAAGGCGAAGTTGGAGCGTTGAAGCGGGCTGAATTCTCTCCCCCGCCGCCCCTACGTTTGGCCGGCAAACGCTGGGTCGTTCAGCCCGGCGAGTTCACCGGTGCTGTCGGCAAAGCGGTCGGCTTTCACCCCCATGCGCCGGAGTAGTCCAAGATGCAGATTGGCCATGGGATGATCTTTTTCGTAAGTCAGGTGCCGGCCCGGTGCGAGCGAGCCGCCGCCGCGGCCTGCGAGGATGAGGGGTAAATTGTGGGGGCTGTGGGCGTTGCCGTCGCTCATGCCGGCGCCGAACAGGACCATGGAATTGTCGAGCACGTTGCCGTCACCTTCCTGATAGCCGCGGAGTTTGCCGAGGAAGTAGGCCGCTTGGGCGGCGTGCCACTGGTTGATCTTCTGGTAACGTTGCTTTTTCTCGTCCTTGTTTTCGTGGTGGGAGTTTTCGTGGTGCGAACCCAAACCGGTTTCAAGGAACGAGAAATTTCGGCCGCTCACGGAATTGCCGAACATGAAGGTGCTCACGCGGGTGGCGTCGCTCCAGAAGGCGAGCGCCATGATGTCGAGCATGAGGCGGACTTGCTCGCCGTGGTTGTCGCGGCGCTCACTGACGCGCGCCGGATCGCTGTAGAGATCCACGGTTCGGCCCAGTCGTTCAATTTCGGCGCGCACCAGTTGGTCTTCCAGATTTTCGCCGGTTTTGCGTTTGCGGTCGAATTCGATGCGGCGTTCTACCGAACGGACGCTTTCAAAATACTCGTTCAGCTTCTGCCGGTCGGCATACCCGAGCTTCTTCTCCAAGCGCCGGGCGTCGTTGGCCACAATGTCCAGCACGCTCAGATCGTTGTCAGGGCCCCCGGTGCGGGCGGCGGCGGCGGTGGAGCGGAACAGTCGGTCGAAGGCTAGCTTGGGGTTGATTTCCTTGGCCAGCGGACTGGTCGGGGTGGCCCACGAAATATGCGCCCCGTAAAGCTGGGTGAACCCGACGTTGGTATCCACACCGGTCGAGGGTGGCTCAATGCCCAATTCCAAGGACGCCAGCGGGGTCAGGTTGCCGACGTGTTTTGCCATCAACTGGTCCACCGAGGTGTTGCCCGCGCAGATGTTGCTGCCGGTGGTCCGCGTAATGGTCGTGCTGGTCAGCCATCCGCCGGTCTTTACGTAGTGGCCGTCGCCGGTGTTGGTGGCGGCATTCCAGAGTTGGGTGAGGACGAGGAGGTCCTTTTTGAAATCGGCCAGCGGCGCCAAGGTGGGCGATAATTCGAAGTCCCGACCGGTCTGCTTGGGAGTCCAGTCCGGCATCAGCGCCCCGTTGGCCATGTAAAGCGCGGCGAAGCGGAGCGGCTTGGTCTCTGGGGTTGGCCCGGCCCCCCAACCGCGGAGCGGCGCCATGGCGTTGAGCCAAGGCAGGGCCATGGTCACGCCCATGCCTTTGAGCAGCGTGCGGCGGGAGATCGGAGCGACGGACATAATGGGTTTCTCTATACGCCCACGGCCTCGGCCCGCAAGCGGTCAACTTGGCCGAAGCCGCTCAATTTGCATTCAGCGGGACGGCGCGGGCTTATTTGATGCCCGCGAGCCGGTCCCGCCAGATCCGGTAGAGTTCCACGGTCGCATGGACGTCCCGCAGGCAGTATTCGGCGATCTCGCGGTAACGGCCCTCTGCCAACAAGTCGTTCACGTCGAGGCCGGATACACCCATTGCTTTGGGCGAGGGAAGGCCGAAAGCCTTGCAGTAGAAATCGAGGTTAAACTTTCGCGCGGCACCTTCGCGGCCACTGACATTGTAAAAGCTGAACTGTTCCGCGAGGTCGCAGTGCGGATCGGTCTGATAACGGTAGCCGAGCCAGTCCTTGCGGGTGATCGGCACATTCAGCAAGGCCGAGCGGAGGTAGAGAAAAGGCACGTCGAAGCCGCGACCGTTGAACGTCACGATGGTGTCGTAACGCTGGGCGGCATCCCAGAAGGCGGTGAGCAACTCCGCCTCGTCTACTTGCGGGGCGAACTCAACCGTGGCTTCGTCTGCTTCCGGTTCTTCGTCGAAGTCATCAGCCTGATACAGCACTCGCCCCTTGCCACTGTCGGCGTTGACCATCGCGATGCAGACGACCTGCGCCGTGAAGGGCCAGAGGTTGAACTGCTGGGAGATGTCCGCCCGGCGGCGGGCTCGTTCTTCCTCAGTGGGAAGTCGGGAGGCGTCCCGGAAAAGATACTCCTGCTGGGTTTCGTCGAACGTCTCGAGGGGCAACGCGGAGGTTTCGATATCGAACACGAGGCGGGCCATGTGGGCGGTTTTGTAACCTGTGGGCGGCGGGAGAAGAAGCGCGAACCACGGCGAAGGCGAGGGCTCCAAAAACAGAGAGGCGAAAACCGGCCGGTGTGAGCGGAAAGTTTTCGCCTCCTGTGGTAGGTGAGGAAGAACTACTTCTTCTTTGCTACTTTCTTAGCCGCCTTTTTCGCCGGCTTGGTTACTGCGACCGCTTTGGCTGCAACCTTCTTAACCGCGACCTTCTTTGCTGCCACCTGCTTAACTGCGACCTTCTTAATTGCGGTCGGCTTAACCGCGACTTTCTTTGCTGCTACTTTCTTAGCTGCCATGAATCTCACCTCCGATCCAATTGCCCAGGGTTGGGATGACTGTTTTCAAATGCTCTCGGGCGTGTTGTCGTGCTTGTAGCGAACAGGTGACGTTCGAAGCTAGGAATTTCGCGCCCGCGCCCGCGATTCAAGGCGGTGCGGTTGTGAAATGAGGTTGAGTGACCGTGCCTCGCCTTGCCTCAGTCTCGCGCCTCCGTAGGCTCGTCCACCACAATGTCCGCCAGTAGCGAACCTCAGCTTACGCCCATGATGGCGCAGTATCGCCGCATCAAGAGCGAGCTGCCGAAGGACGCCTTGCTGTTGTTCCGCCTGGGAGATTTCTACGAGATGTTCTTCGAGGACGCCGTGACCAGTGCTCAACTGATCAACCTCGCGCTCACCAAGCGCAACGGCATCCCGATGTGCGGCCTGCCGTATCACGCGGCCAACAACTACATCAGCCGCCTCCTCAAGCACGGCCGCAAAGTCGCCATTTGTGACCAGACTGAGGAAGCCAAACCCGGCAAGCTCGTGGCGCGCGAAGTCACGGCCATCCTGTCGCCGGGCACCCACTTCGATGAACGGTTGCTCCAAGCGGAGCGGAACAACTTTCTGGCCTCCGTCTTCGCCTTGGGAAAAGCGTTTGGACTCGCCTGCGTCGATCTCACCACCGGCGATTTCCGGGTCACCGAACTCGAATCGGAGAAGGCGTTGCTCGCCGAACTCGATCGCCTGAGGCCCGCCGAACTCATTCTCCCCGCGGAGTCGAAGCTACTCGCCGAATTACTCGGCGGCGGTAGCGCCCAACTGGTGGCCTACGACGACTGGACGTTTTTCCCCGAGACCGCCGTGTTCACGCTGCGGGAGCATTTCAAGGTCGCTGCCTTGGATGGTTTCGGACTCAAGGGCCGCCCCGCCGCCGTCGGCGCTGCCGGGGCCGTGCTGCACTATTTGGCCCAGCAACTCCGGCGCGACCTCACCCACTTGACCCGGCTCGGGTATTACCACGTCGCCGACTTCCTCATCCTGGATGTCACTTCGCTGCGAAATTTGGAAATTCTCGAACCGCTGCAACGCGACGCGGCGCGCAATCCGACGCTCTTTGGCGCGCTCAACCGGACGGTCACCCCGATGGGTGCCCGGCGCCTGCGCGATTGGCTGACGCAACCGCTCGCCCAGACGGGACCCATTTGCCGACGGCAGGACGCGGTCGAAGCGTGGCTGGCCGAGCGGTCGACGCTGGAGGCTTTTCGCGCCCGGTTGGCCGAAGTGCGCGACCTGGAACGCACTGTGTCCCGGCTCAGTCTCGGTTCGGGAAACGGGCGTGACCTCTTGGCTTTGCGGTTGGCGTTGGAGCAGATCCCCCTCATCCGCACGCTCGCGACCCGAGTTATCCAACGACCGGCGTCCGAAGCTGAACCCCAGTTTCCCAGCGCGGCGGCGGTGGAGCCAGCCACCAATGGGTTGTTGGCGGACTTGTTCGGCCAACTTGCCGAGTTGCCCGACTTGGTTGAATTGCTAACCCGCGCCCTCGCGGATGAACCGCCCTTGGCGGTGAGGGAAGGCGGCCTGATTCGCGCCGGCTTCAGTCCCGAACTCGATGAACTCCGCCAAGCGGCCCGTGGCGGCAAGGACTGGCTGGCCCAGTTGCAGCAGGACGAAATCACCCGCACCGGGATCCCCTCGCTCAAGGTCGGCTTCAATTCCGTCTTCGGCTATTACCTCGAAATCACCAAAGCGAACCTCGCCAAGGTGCCGCCCGAATACATCCGCAAGCAGACTATTGCTAACGGGGAACGCTTCATCACCCAAGATCTCAAGGCGATGGAAGCGAAGATCCTCGGCGCCGAAGACCGGGCGACGAAGCTTGAATACGACCTCTTCCTCAAGGTGCGCGAAGCGGTGCTCGCCCAGTTGAAGGCGATCCAGCAGACCGCGGCCGCCCTAGCGCAACTGGACGTGCTGGCGGCGTTTGCCGAGACGGCGCGGTTGCACGGTTGGGTTCGGCCGGAAGTTGCCGATGCGGGGGTTCTGGACCTCCGCGACGGCCGGCATCCGGTGCTGGAGCAGGCGCTGGTCAACGAACGGTTCGTGCCCAACGACACGCGGTTGGATCTCGTGCACGAACAGATCGCGCTGATCACGGGCCCCAATATGGCGGGTAAAAGCACCTACATCCGGCAGGTCGCCTTGCTGGCGTTGCTCGCCCACACCGGCAGTTGTCTGCCCGCGGCGCGGGCGCGGGTAGATTTGCTGGATCGCATCTTCACCCGCATCGGAGCCAACGACGACCTCGCCCGCGGCCAGAGCACCTTCATGGTCGAGATGAGCGAGACGGCCAACATCCTCAACAACGCCACGCGCCGGAGCCTTGTCATCCTCGACGAAATCGGCCGAGGCACGAGCACGTTTGACGGCTTGAGTCTCGCTTGGAGCATCGTGGAACACCTCCATCATCAGGTCGGTGCGAAGACGTTGTTTGCGACGCATTACCATGAGCTGACGGAGCTCGGCTCCACCCCGCACGAAGCCCCCACGGCGAAGTCTGGCGCGATACTCCCGGTTGAAAACGCGGACTCGCCCCCGCCGGAGTCCGGCACGCCGGCGTTGGCCCGAGTCCGCAATTATCACGTCGCCGTCCGGGAGTGGAACGAGCAACTCATCTTCCTGCGCAAGGTGCAGCCGGGCGCGACGGACAAGAGCCACGGTATTCAAGTCGCGCGGCTCGCGGGCGTGCCCAAGCCGGTGATTGATCGGGCCAAGGAAATTCTCCGCGTTTTAGAGGAGGCGGAGCTTAACCTGCAGCACGTGCTTGGCGGAGAGACCCCGGAAGCCAAACCCAAAGCGTCAAATCGGCGTCACCGGGCTGAGCGTGAAATGCTCAAGGAACTTAAGCCCCCACCGCAGTTGGACTTGTTCTCGTAAGCCCGCCGGCCTTCAGCGCGGGTTCGTCCGGTAGTAGCGGACGGACTCCAACCTGGCACCCCGCTCAGTGAAGCTCAGCGTGGTGGTCGGCAACCGGACGCGGCTGACTTCGCGCCAGTTCATCAGGTCAGGCGAGACCTCGATCGCATAGCTCGCCCCTGGCTCACCCACCACCCGCAATTCCAGCCCGTCCGCCGCCGAATGGCGGATCGCCTCCAGCCCCGGGCGGACGATTTGGATCCGGCGCACCCCCAACCCAGCGAGGCTGCTGTAGAGCCGGAAGTCGGCCCCGCCATTTTGCGAATTCAGGAAGCGCGCCCCGGTCAGGCGGAAGCTCGCCGTCTTCCACGTCTGGCTACCGGTCAAGGCCACGGTGGTGGGCGCGGTCGTGTAGGCGCCTTGAAACGGGGCGAGGGGATCGCTGCCGTCGAATTCGACCCCCAAAGTGCCCTCAGCCGGGTCGAAGTATTCGACCACGAGCGAGACGTCCATCGGGTTGGCCCATTTGAAGGATTCAGCGAGTTGGCAGTAAAGGTAACGGCCCGCATTGGAGCTGGCGCGCACGATCCGGCAGGGCTGTCCGCCCAAGGTGCCGGCCTCTGTCACCCCGTCGGCCCAGTCGAATTGGGTGACGCCCTCGGAGCGATTGGTGACCGTGAGCTCAAGGCTCAAGAGCCGGGCGTCGGTGAACGGGCCCACCGCGCGGGGGGGCACAAAACCCTGCTTGAACAGGTCCACATACTTCCGGTTCAGCGCGAGATATTGGCGGCCAAATTCCCGCGAGTGGGCGATGTCGGTGCCCTCGTGGAATTCGTTCCACGTTTCGATCATCACGAGCCGTGCAGGCCGGCGTAGAAAGGCCAGCCATTGGCGCTCAAAAAACGCCCCGTCTTCCCGCGGCACCACGAGGGGCGTCCGGTCGGGAACCGCGGTGTGATCGTAGCCGGGGCCCAACGACGCCACCCCGGGGTTCTTCAGGCCCAACGCGCCGCCCCAAGCGTAAACGGCGTCGGAACGCACGTTCCACGACACTTCGCGAACCACGAACGGGAGGCGCCCGCCGAAGTCCTGCGCGAAACTGGCCTGCAAGTGCTCGATGCACGTTTGGTCGTGGGCGGTTGCAAAGGTGGCGGAATAAAGGAAGACGACCGGCTTGCCGTCGATCAAGGCCCAGTGCTTCGGTGGGAGGAGGGAAAAATAGTCGCGCACGCTTTCGTAAAACCACTGCCGCCCGCGCGGCGAGGTCAGGTCGATGCGTTCGCCGGCCGCGTTGAACTGGAGTGACGACGTGTCGTAAAACAGCCCGATGAAGGGTGGATGCCGGCCTTGATCCAGCAGTTCCTGCCGCGCCTCGACCAGCGGCGGCAGGCCCGCATAACTCCACGGCTGCGCGCTCACGGGCAGTCCCGGTAGGCGCTGCGACGGTTCGCCCCAATAAACCGGGAGCAGCACGTCGATACCGGCGGCCATCATGTCTTCCAGTTCGCCGCGGTGCCAGGCGCGTGAGCGGTAGGAGAAGCCCGTTAATGTGGGGGGATGATCCGTGAGCGCGTCGGTGCCATCGGGATTGTCGAGGTGCGCTCCGGAGAAGCTGTCATACCAATAAAAATAGGGCGTTAGGACGACTCGGTCTTGGGCGGAGAAGCTGTGAACGCCCGCAAAATCCGCCGCGGTCAGTTGCGTATAAGGGCCCAGCGGCGGATTGAATTCGTCGGCCGCTGGGGTCGCCGCGCGCAGGTTGGTGGTGAAGTCGCTAGCTAACAGACAAACCGCGACCAACCAGCGCCCGAGCCGCGGCGCGCAGTTTGGACTTCCGCGCCGGTGTTTACCTGTTAGGACAGTGCGGTTCCCCCGTCTTATGAAGCTTAGCCCCGTTGTCGCCGCGTTATTCATTTCGTTGGTTGGAAACTTCATTGCGAGTGCCCAGACCGGTCCGTTCAGCCCAGAAGACTGGCCGCTGAGCAAACAAGTCGGCAAGCGGGTTCATTATATTGTTAACGACGAGGGCCTGCCGCCGCCCAGTGAGACATGGGTGGCCAACGAGTTGATGATCCTCACGGGCGGCGATCAAGGAACTGCGGACCTGACCATAGCGGGGCACACCGGAAAAAAGGTGACGGGCAGTTTCCTCAATGTTGCCGACCAGAGTTTCGGCGAGTGGGCTGATGACGAATTCATCGACATTTTGATCCAAGCCTATGGCGACGCGGCCCTATTCAATGGCGCCGGGCAGCCGCGCAACTTCAACTTCCTCACGGGCACCCTACCGGAACTGAACGCGCCGAACGGCGGCCAAGTTCCGCTCGAGGCCAAGAATAAGAAATGGAACTGGATCCTGTTCCGCATCCCCAACGGCACCCGGGCGTCGGATGGCAGCCGGCTCATCGGCTCGATTCCCGCCAACGCGCAGGGCTCAACGACGTTTGGTGGCGTGAATGGCGGCACGATTCGGTTCGAGAACGTCTCCGGTCTCACCGTGCGGGCCGTCGCCTTGGGTGAACTTGGCGCGTTTGGTGAACCGGAGGACATCAATCAATTCGCCGCGGCTGAAGGGTGCGATCCCGAGCCACTCACGAATTGGGTCGGCCTCGACCTTGCGCAAAACCTCACCAACCACTTGGTCGTGCTGGATGACCGCGACCAGACGGTCACCTTTGAAAACGGAGTCGGGCCCGCCAACGACAAACGGCGGGCGGTGCGTCCCGCTGGCGCATATTTGAATTTCGGGATCACCGACGGGTTCTTGGGCAAACCATGCAACGACCCGCACACGATCAAGGTCTGCGTCGATTATTACGACGATCCGGCGTTTGCCGGTGCCGAGGTTCGGTTCGGACCTGAAGCCTACGCCACGGACGATCGCGGCGGCCTCGCCCTGGTCCCGGCCGACAAACGGGCAACGCTCACGGGCTCCGGGCAATGGGTGCGCCGCTCGTGGACCGTTCCCGCCGTCAACCTCAAGGGAGTGAACACCGGAACTCTCACCGGTGGCCCCCGGTTCATTTCCGAGAATGGCCAAGTCGCGGTCTCGCGAGTGGAATTGGCTGTCCTGCGCACCGGAAACCATGCCCTCGCCGGCCTAGACCCGTTGGCCGCCTGCTTTGAAGATCCCACGGTTTGCACTGACGTCTGGGGAAATTCCGCCACGCTCGATCTCGCCCAAGACCTTCGGGACGGACTGGAGGTCGGCACCAGCAGCGGCGACCAAGAGATGGTGGTTGCGGAAGCCGGCCCCGCCTCCGACCGCCGCCTCGCCGTCCGCCCGGCGCGGGACGACGGCACGCCCGGCTTGTCGCATCAGTATCTCAATTTCTCCATCCTGGAGGAGCGCTTTGGCCCGTCCTCGCAGCCGCCCGCCCGCCTCGCCATGTGCGTCACCTATTACGATGACCCGGCGCTGGTTGGAGCGCGGTTCAAGCCCGAGGTTTACAGCACCGAGCGCAACGGCGTCTCCGCCCTTGGCTTCACCCCGGACAGCTATTTCGTAACCCTGGAAGGCACCGACCGCTGGCGCGAAGCCTACTGGGAAATCCCGGACGTGAAGTTCAACGGCGTGAATCAGGGTCCCCAGGCCGCCGCGCGTTTTGTGCTGAACGACAAGATCTTCGTCACCAGCGTCCGCTACGCCGTCATCCGCCCCTGCGGGCCCAACGCGGATCAAAACCTCCTCGCCGCCTGCCAGCCAGTGGCAGCCCCGGTCCTGACGATCGCGCTCGGCACCGACAACCTGATCGTCGTCACTTGGTCCGCGGCGGTCGAAGGCTTCAGCTTGGAAGCCACGGCCGACTCGGCGGCGCCCGCTTGGCAGGCGGTCAACCTAGTGCCCGTGGTTGAAGGCACCCAGCGCGTCGCGCGACTGCCAATTGGCCCGACGACCTTCTACCGGCTCGCCAAACCCTAAATCGCCGCCGCGACTTCTGGCTTCGGTCGGACCGGATCGGTCCGGCCGAAGTAATTTCCCGCGATGCGTCCCCGCTCGCTGGCCGTGGGGCACGGGCAGATCGTCAATTCAGCACCGAGGTCCGCTCTTGAATCCATTGCAGGTCGCGGCTTCGGGGCGCGGCGAGGTTATGATCGATGCGCTGGCCCATCGTCGCCTTGCGAAAGGTTTTTGGATCAAACCAACGGTGGGCCTCGACGTGGCCATCGGTGAAGGCGACCACGCCCCCGCGGTTGTGGTGGGTCGCCGGCAAATGGAAAAATTGCTCATTGGCATTGCCCGGCATGAGCACGACGAAGGCGGGGGTGCACAGGCTCTGCGGGGTCAGGTCCTGCGTCAAAAACGTCGCCGCCGGAGCCGCCACATCACTCGCTTTTCGGAAGGCTCGGTAACGGGTTGAAAGCCGATTCCGCATGTCGGCGTTTGGGCCGAGATAGAGGTTCATCGAATAGCTGCGCACCTGGGGAACGGGGCGTCCCCGATTGAGCACCACAGTGGCCTTGTCCGCCGGACATTTATAAACGTCCTTGGCAGTTAGATACGGGGCAAAGGCGGCGTGGCGGCGGTCCACGAGGTAGGCGACGTTCGTGAAAGCACTGGCAAAACTATGATAACCGCCCAGCACCCAAAGTTTTTGCCCCGTGGTCGCCGCGGAATCCACCTCCCCGTTGGCCACGAGAGCGTCCGCGGAGTCCCCACTGTAAAGCGTCGCGGTGAGCGCCAGTTGCCGCTGGTTGTTCAGGCACTTGATGCGCAGGGCCTGCTGTTTCGCGCCGCTCAAGGCGGGCAACAACAGGCCGGCGAGCACGGCAATGATGGCGATGACCACCAGGAGCTCAATCAGGGTAAAGCCACCCGACCAAGGGCGGCGTATCCGGGGGAACATTATGCGGGGAGTTCGCCACGGTTTCGCTGGCTTTGCACGCCCGATTCAGCGGCCCCGCCGCGCAAGTCCGCCGCAAACATCCTTCCGCCGACGTGGGCTGGCCGCTAATGCTTGGCCATGCGACCGGAAGCCGAACTGCTGAAGGGTGTGTCCCTGTTTCATTTCCTCGATGACCAAGAACGCACGGCGCTGGCCGGGCAGTTGGAAGTCGTGCAGTTCGCGGCGGGTGAAACCGTGTTTCAGGTCGGCGATCCCGGCGAGGCGCTCTACGTGATCCGCTCCGGCGCGGTCGAAGCCTCCCTGAAAAATAACACCGGCGAACGTCTCGTGCTCGAAACCGTGTCGCCCGGCGGGTTCATCGGCGAAATCTCCCTGCTCGATGGCGGCCCCCGCAGCGCGACAGTTGTCGCCACGGAAGCCACGGAAGCCCTCCGGCTGGATCGGGCCGGATTGGAAAAATTTCTCGGGCTTCGCCCGCAGGCCGCCATGGATCTATTGGCCGCCATGGGGCGGCGAATGCGTTTCAGCTCCGAACGACTCCGCCACACGGCCACCCGCAACGTGAACGAAGAAGTGGCAGACCGACGCACCGCGGTGCAAAAGGCCGCCGACTGGATCGCGGAGTTCGCCGGTAGCATCACCTTCCTGCTGCTGCACGTCGTCTGGTTCGGCGTGTGGCTGAGTCTGAATGCCGTGAAGCTGCCCGGCATTCCGCAGTGGGACCCGTTCCCGTTTGGCTTCCTCACCCTGACCGTGTCGCTGGAGGCCATTTTCCTCTCCGTATTTGTCCTCCTAAGCCAGAACCGCCAAGCCGCCAAAGATCGGGTCCGCTCCGACATCGAGTATGACGTCAACCTGAAGGCCGAACTCGAAATCGTGAACCTCCACGAGAAGATGGACCGCCTGACCGCCGACGTGTTGCACCGGTTGGAAAAACTGCGCCAAGAAGGCCGCAAAGACGGCGCTGCCCACGGCTGACTCGCCGGCCAGCCCCCACTGGGCTCCCTGCTTCCCGTCTTTCCCGGGTCATCCTGGCCTGCTTAGCTCGTCCACAAATCATGCCTTGGGCGCAGCATAATGATCGGTTGGGCAATTTATCGGCCGTCCCCTCGGCGGCGGGCCGCCGTTGGCCGTGGCTGGCCTCGGGACTGAGCCTGCTCTTGGGTTTGAACCTGGGGTGGCCTCGAAGCCAAGCTGCGGATACCCAAGCGCCCGCGCCCGGAGCCGGTGGCTTGCGGCCCCCCGCCAGCACCCGCCGCATGGTGGAACGGTTGGCCCAGATTCGGGAATCCGCCGACCCCAGCACCCTGTCCAACATGAATGAACGCTACGCCGCGCAACTGCGGCGGCAGCGGGACGGACAGACCCAACCCAAGCCGCGGGTCATGCTCGGTTATCAACTCGCGATCCAGTTGCTCAAGGCAGGTCACACCGAAGACGCGCTGGCGGAATTTCAGGCGATGGAAGCCGCGTTGCCCGCCGCCGGCCTCGCCTTGGATGCGCAACGGCGCATCGAACTGCGGATCCTTCGGGCCACGGCCTACCTCCGGCTGGGCGAGCAGGAAAACTGCCTCGCCAACCACCACGCCGAGTCGTGTCTCTTTCCCCTCCGGCCGGCGGCCTATCACGCGCTCCCCCGCGGCTCCCGGGGCGCCCTCAAGCTGCTCGGTGAACAACTCCAAGAATTCCCCGGCGATCCCGGCGCCCGTTGGCTGCTGAACCTCGCCCACATGACCTTGGGCGAATACCCGGACAAGGTGCCCATCGCCTGGCGTATCCCGCCCCAAGTGTTGGCCTCGGAATACGAACTACCGCGGTTCCCGAACGTTGCCGGCGCGCTGGGGGTGGATGTGGACGACCTCGCGGGCGGTTGCATCCTCGACGACTTCGACCAAGACGGATTCATCGACCTCGTGGCGTCGGCCTGGGGCTTGGACGGTCAACTGCGTTACTTCCGCAATGACGGTGGGGGCACCTTCACCGAACGCACGACTGAAGCCGGCTTACTTGGTCTGATGGACAGCCTAAACATCCAGCAGACCGACTACAACAACGATGGCCGACCTGACATCTGGGTGCTGCGCGGCGCCTGGCAGCGGCGGGCGGGGCGCATTCCCAATTCGCTCCTCCGGAACAACGGCGACGGCACTTTCACCGACGTGACCGAGGAGACTGGACTGCTGAGTTTGCATGCGACGCAGACTTCGGCGTGGGCGGATTTCGATGGCGACGGCTGGCTCGACCTGTTCATCGGCAACGAGTCCACCGAGCCAGCCGACCCCGACCGTTGCGAACTGTTCCGCAACAATCGGGATGGCACCTTCACCGAATGCGCGGCGGCGAGCGGCCTCGCCGTGGCCCGCTACGTGAAGGGGGTAGCCTGCGGCGATTACGACAACGACGGCCGGCCCGACCTTTACCTCTCCTGTTTGGACGGTCCGAACCTGCTGTTTCACAATGACGTTTCCCCGGCCAGTCCCGGCGGGTGGAAGTTTACCGAAGTCGGGCGCCAAGCTGGCGTGACCGAACCGCTCCACAGCTTCACCACCTGGTTCTTTGATTATGACAACGACGGTTGGGAAGACCTGTTTGTCGCCGGTTATTCGATCCGCAATGTGGGCGATGTCGCGGCGGATTACCTCGGCCTGCCGCACACCGGCGAGCTGCCCCGACTCTACCGCAACAACCGCGATGGCACGTTCTCCAATGTGACGGTCGCGGCCCACCTCAACCGGCTATGCTTGGCGATGGGCGCCAACTTCGGTGATCTCGACAACGACGGGTGGCTTGATTTCTACCTCGGGACCGGCGACCCGGAGTTACCCACCTTGGTGCCGAACCGGATGTTCCGGAACGCAGGCGGAAAACTGTTTCAGGAAGTGACGACAGCCACCGGCACCGGCCAACTCCAAAAGGGGCACGGAGTCGGCTTTGCCGATCTTGATCACGACGGCGATCAAGACCTCTACGCGGTGATCGGCGGTGCCTTCTCCGGGGACAACTACCGCAACTGCCTGTTCTTGAATCCCGGCCCGCCCCACCACTGGCTGAAGCTGATACTGGAGGGAGTCCGTTCCAATCGCGCGGCCCTCGGCGCCCGCCTCAAAGTCACGGTGCAAACCCCGACTGGCCCCCGGGATATCCACCGCACCGTGAGCAGCGGCGGCAGCTTCGGTTCCAACCCGCTGCGCCAGGAAATTGGGCTGGGGAACGCCACGGCCGTCACCCAGGTGGAAGTCTTCTGGCCCGCCTCGGGACAGCGGCAGGTGCTGAGCGGACTCGCCCTCGACCACGCCTATCAAGTGCGCGAAGGCAGTGCCCAAGCGGTTGCCTGGGCGCTCCAGACGTTCCAGTTCGACCCGGCCGCCAAGCGGGTTCATCAGCGCTCCAAGCCCGCTCGGCCTTGACTGACTAAGACCACTCCCGCCTGCGGGCGCCGGGCGCTGGCTTCCCGACTTCCCGTGGCCAGTGCGGCCTGCTTAGCTGGGGCCCTGACCATGCCGTGGGCGCAAAATTACGATCCGTTGGGGAATCCGTTGGCTTCAACTTGGGTCGCGGCGTTGCCGGTCGTCGTTTTACTCGGACTGCTGGCGTGGGGCCGCCTGCGGGCTTGGGTTGCGGCCTTGCTTGCTCTCGGGGCCGCCTTGGGCGTGGCCTTGTTGGCCTACCGGATGCCGCCGGCCGCCGCCCTTGGGGCCACCGCTTACGGCGCGGCTTACGGCCTGTTGCCGATCGGTTGGATCGTGCTGAACGTGATGTTTCTCCACGCCCTCACCGTCAAGTCTGGCCGCTTCGAGGCGCTGAAGGAGCAGTTGGTTGCGCTCGCCCCTGACCCGCGCGTGCAGGTGATCCTCATCGCCTTTTGTTTTGGCGCCTTCATCGAGGGGGCGGCGGGTTTTGGGGCGCCGGTCGCGATCACGGCGGCGTTGCTTTTGCAGTTGGGTTTCTCCCCGTTACACGCCAGCGGCCTGTCGTTGATCGCCAACACCGCCCCGGTTGCCTTTGGCAGCATTGGCATCCCGATCACCACGCTGGCGCAAGTCACGGATCTCGACGTGCTGAAACTATCCGCCATGGCGGGCCGGCAACTGCCCGTTTTTTCGGCGCTCATTCCGTTGTGGATCGTGGGGGCGATGGCCGGATGGAAGGGGCTCCGGGCGGTCTGGCCCGTGGCACTGGCGGCTGGCGTTGCCTTCGCGGTCGTGCAGTTTGCCGTGAGTAATTATCACGGCCCTTGGCTGGTCGATTCGGTGGCGGCCCTCGCCAGCTTGGGCGCGGTGATGCTGGTGCTGAAATTCCGCCGCGGGGCCGATCAATCGCCGCCCCGCCCCCGGGGCGCGGGTTCCCAGTGGGCTCCTTGGCTCCCTTGGTTGGTGCTGACGGTGTTTATCTTTGCGTGGGGCACGCAGCCGGTAAAACAGGCGTTGGATCGGCTCGCCGCCCCGACGTTTGCCGTGCCGGGTTTGCACGAAAAAATCATGCGCACCCCGCCCGTCGTCCTGACGCCGAAGGCGGAGCCGGTTGAGTTCAAACTCAACCTCCTTTCAGCCACCGGCACCGCGATCCTACTCGCCGGCCTCACCAGTGGCCTGTTGATGGGTCTGTCGCTGCGCCAACTCGCCGGCACTTGGTGGGAAACGCTACTAAAGGTCCGGGCGTCGTTGCTCACCATTGCTGCGATGCTGGCGCTGGGAAACCTCACGAAACATTCTGGCGCTGACGCCACCTTGGGCTTGGCCTTGGCCAAAACGGGCGTCTTTTACCCGTTTTGTGGCACTTTGCTGGGTTGGCTTGGCGTGGCGCTCACCGGGTCCGATACCGCGTCCAACGTCTTGTTTGGTTCCCTGCAACGGATCACCGCGGAACAGCTCGGACTGAGTCCGTATCTGATGTGCGCTGCCAATTCGACCGGCGGGGTGATGGGCAAGATGATCGACGCGCAGAGCCTTGTGGTGGCCAGTGTCGCGACGAATCGGCCCGGCAACGAGAGCCAGATCCTGCGCTTCGTTTTCGGGCATTCGCTCGTGCTCGCCGCGCTGATCGGCCTGTGGGTCGCGGCCCAGGCGTATTGGGAGCCGCTCCAGCGCACCGTGGTCCGGTGAGGGGTTAGCCCGCGAGTTCTTGGTCGACGAGCACCTCTAGGTCGAGATGCACCGGGACGCCGAATTCGTCCTTCATGCGGCGCCGGGCGAACTGCCGGATCTGTTTGATGCGTTGGGCCCCTTGGCCGATGAGCATCGCCTTGTAGCGGTCGCTCGCGGCGAGGATCGTGGCGTTGACCTCCAATTCCGGATTCCCGAGCTTGTCCTTGGTCTCGGTGATCAGGTCGAGCACCACCTGGGTCCGGTAGGGAATCTCGTCGCCCATTTGCAGGTAGATTTGCTCCCGGATCAGCTCGGTGATTTGGAACTGGCGGGTCGTGTTCGTCACGTCGGACTCGGGATAGAGCGGCGGCCCAAATGGCATCCGTTGCAGGATCGCCTGGATGAACGGTTCCAGTTCCAGTTTCGCGAGTCCGGAGACTTCGAACACGGCGTCGTAGCTGGACGCGGTCGCCAACCAAGTGCTCCGCTCGGGCCGGTCGGGCAGGTCGCATTTGCTGAGCACCAGCAGGCGCGGCAACTGCACCTTGGCCAACACTTCTTTGACCATTTCATCCTCCTCACCGATTTCGCGCGTCGGGTCTACCACGTGGATGACTACGTCGATGCCATCAAGCGCCCGGCGCGCCCGTTGATGGAGTTGGTCCACCAGCCGGCTCTTGTGCGTCTTGAAAAATCCCGGCGTGTCCACGAACACGATCTGGCCCTCCGGTCGGTGCAACACCCCTTGGACCGGGTCGCGCGTGGTCTGCGGTTTCGGGGTGACGATCGACACCTTCCGCCCGACCAGCGCGTTCAGCAGCGTGGACTTCCCGACGTTCGTGCGGCCAATAAACGCCACGAGACCGGCACGAAAGTCGGGGCGCGAAGGTTGGATCAAAGCGTCAGCCATGTCGGCCAACAGTAGAAGGTGCCGGGATAATGACCAACGGCCAAATTCCCCTGACTGCTGTCTGCCCTCCCCGTTCCCGGTTGTTTCCCGTCCCGTTTGTAACCATTCTTCGCCGCAACCACTCATCACCTGCGCATGAAATTCCGCCCTGCCTTCGCTCCCCTCGTGCTGGTCGGCGCGACCCTGACCGCCGCCCTCCTCTGCTCGGGCTGCGAATCGAAGCCGACGAAAAATTCCGCGAAATCCACCGCCGGCGATTGGCCGCAGTGGCGCGGCCCGGATCGGTCGGACCGCTCCCCCGACCACGGTCTCTTGGCCCAGTGGCCCGTCGGTGGCCCCAAACTTCACTGGCTATTCAAAAACGCCGGGTTGGGCTACGCCGGCTACTCCGTGGTGGGCGACCGGTTGTTTACCCTCGGGCTGCGGAATGATCAGGAATTCCTCCTCGCCCTCGATACCCGAACGGGCACCGAAGTGTGGAGCGCACCGGCCGGGGCGAAATATCCCAACGGTTGGGGTGACGGCCCGCGCATGACGCCCACGGTCCACGACGGACTCGTCTATGCCATCGGCGGCCAAGGCCTGCTCGTCTGTGTTCAGGCCAAGGACGGCAAACCCGTCTGGCAAAAGTCGCTCGTGCAAGATCTCGGCGGCAAACTCCCGGGTTGGGGTTACACCGAATCCCCGCTCATCGTCGGCGACCGCGTCATCGTCACGCCCGGTGGCGCCCAAGGCACCCTCGCGGCGCTGGATCGGCGGACCGGCGCGGTCCTTTGGCGCAGTGCCGAGCTGAAGGACGAAGCGCATTATTCGTCCGCTATTCACATCACCCACGGCAGCCAGTCGCAGATCGTTCAGCTCGTGGAAAAGCGCTTCTTCGGCACCGATCCCGCCACCGGCAAAGTGCTGTGGCAGGTAGATTTTCCCGGCCGAGTGGCCGTAATTCCCACGCCGATTTACGACCAAGGCATCGTCTACGTGACCGCTGGCTACGGCGTCGGCTGCAAGGCGGTTAAACTCTCCGCCGACGGTAAAACGACCGAAACCCTCTACGAAAACAACAAGGTGATGAAAAACCACCACGGCGGTGTCGTGCTGGTGGAGGGCTATCTCTACGGCCATTCCGACGGCTACGGTTGGGTCTGCCAAGAGCTCGCCACCGGCAAGGAGGTCTGGGTCCACAAGGGCTTTGGCAAAGGCGCCACCCACTTCGCCGATGGTCTGCTTTACTGCGTCGATGAAAAGAGCGGCGACGTCGCGTTGGTCAAAGCCACGCCCCAAGGCTGGAATGAGCAAGGCCGCTTCAAACTCGATCCGTTGTCCGCTCAACGAAACAAGCAGGGCGGTATCTGGCCCCACCCAGTGGTTGTGGGCGGCAAGCTCTACCTCCGCGATCAGGAAAATCTGTTCTGCTTCGACGTGCAGGGAAAGTGAACGAACCGCGGACTCCACCCCAAGCAGGGGCTTGGCGCAGAAAACAATCCGGACGGGGTTTGACAGCCCGGGTTTCGCTTCGTTCCTTGGCTGGGTGAGCGTCTGTTTCCGTCCGAAATCCGCCGGGCTCCTCGCCGGGGCGTTGGCCTGGTTGTCATTGAGCGAACTCGGTGGGGCGGCCGACCTAACGGCCCCACCCCGGAAGTCCTTGGTCGTGCTGGGTGACTCGCTCGCAGCGGGCTTCGGCGTGGAACCGCGGGAGGCTTACCCCGCCCTGCTCCAGAGACGAGTTGAGGCGGCCGGCCTGCCTTTCACCGTCGTCAATGCCAGCGTGAGTGGCGATACCACGGCGGGCGGCCTGCGGCGAATGGACTGGGTGTTGCGCCAACCGGTAGACGTGCTGCTGCTCGAACTCGGCGGCAACGACGGCCTGCGCGGTCTCGCGCCGGAAGCCTCCCGGTCAAATCTCGTGGCGATCATCGGCAAGGCGCGCGCGAAGAATCCCGCCACCCGGATCGTGCTCGCCGGCATGGTGATGCCCGACAACTTGGGCGCGGTTTACACCCAGAAGTTCCAGGCAATTTTTCCCGAAGTGGCCCGGGAACAAAAGGTGGCGCTGATTCCGTTCCTGCTCGCCGGGGTCGGCGGCGTGCCGGAGTTGAACCAACCGGACCAGATTCACCCGACGGCGCGCGGACATGAACTGGTGGCGAGTAACGTGTGGATAACTTTGGAGCCCGCGCTGCGGGCGGCGGCGGAAGGCAGTCAACTGAACGGAGTGAAGTAGCCGCGTGCCGGCGATCGCCCCCTTTTTCGCCTCGGATCCACTGCGGTTCCCGCGGCCTCAGTTGGTAGGGTTACCTCCAGAGTGTGGCGCTCGCGGAGGGCTGACGGATGTCTTCGGCCACCTTCCATTGCTTGCCACGATGCTCTTCCCCCGCAGACTCCCGGCGTGTCCAAACCTGTGCTCGTGACCGGCGGTGCCGGCTTCATCGGTTCGCACCTCGTCGAGCGCCTGCTCGCCGCGGGCGAATCCGTGGTGGTGCTGGATGATCTCTCGACCGGGCGCCGGGCTAACTTGGCGGCGGTGGTGGAGCATCCCCGCCTGCGCCTGATCGAGGGCCGGGTGTCGGCCTGTGCGGCGCTCCCAGCCTTGGTGGGAGACTGCGGCTTTGTGTTTCACCTCGCCGCTGCGGTGGGGGTCGAGTTGGTCGTAAACTCACCGATCCGCACGATCGAGACGAACTTGCGGGAGGCTGAGGCCATCCTGGGGGCGGCGAGTGCGGGCGGGGTGCCGCTCCTCTTCACGAGCACCTCGGAAGTTTACGGCAAGAGTTCCAAGGCCGTATTCCGGGAGGATGATGATCTGCTCATCGGCCCGCCAACGCTGGGCCGGTGGAGTTACGCCTGCTCGAAGCTGATGGATGAGTTTCTGGCCCTCGCCCACATGCGCGAGCGGAATTTGCCGGTCACCATTGTCCGCCTGTTCAACGTGTCGGGGCCGCGGCAAACTGGGCAATGGGGCATGGTGCTCCCGCGCTTTGTGGAGGCCGCGAAGGCTGGCCAACCGTTGCGCGTGCACGGCGACGGCGAACAGACGCGGTGTTTTTGCCACGTGGCCGATGCGGTCGAGGCGTTGGTGCGGCTGCGGGCCTGCGCGGCCGCCCGGGGCGAGGTGGTGAACGTGGGCAACGACGTGCCGCTCACGATTGGCGAGTTGGCCCGCCGGGTGATTGCCGAACTCGGTTCTTCGTCGGTCATGGAGACGATTCCCTACGCGCAGGCTTACGCGCCGGGCTTTCAGGACATGCGCCATCGGCGGCCAGATTTGGCGAAGCTAGAGCAATTGACCGGTTTCCGTCCGCGGCGGGAACTGGCGGCGATCATCCGGGATTTGGCGGCGGCTTGATTCGCCGTTGAACTCGGCGCCCCGGTTCGTAGCGTTGAGCCATGCAGCATTCGCCCGGTTTCCTCAGCCTCGTCACCGACGCCAAGTCCCGCGTCCGAGAACTCAACCTCGCCGCCGCTCGGGCCCGTTTGGTGGCAAATCCCGAGGCCGTCCTCCTCGACGTGCGGGAGGAGAGCGAATGGGCGGCGGGGCACGCGGTCGAGGCGCAGCACTTGGGTAAAGGCATCTTTGAGCGCGACCTCGAAACTAAATTTCCGGCGAAGGACCGAGAGTTGATCCTCTATTGTGGCGGCGGGTTCCGCAGCGCGCTCACGGCCGACGCCGCGCAGAAAATGGGCTATGCCTGCGTTTGGTCGCTCGATGGCGGTTACAAGGCGATGGTGGCGGCCGGTTGGCCGATGACTCGCTGAGCCCGCCCTAGCTTGCCGCCGGGTTTAGGCCTTGTCTTGGATCAGTTCCATCTTCGCGCCATTGAGCAGGCGTTCGACGAAGCCGGTCGTGTAATGTCCCCGGCGGAAATCTGGATCCTGCAAAATGGCCAGCGAGAAGGGGATCGTCGTCTTGACCCCGGTGATCATGTATTCGGAAAGCGCCCGGCTCATCTTGTTCATCGCGTCGGCCCGGTCCTTACCGGTGGTGATGAGTTTGCCGATCATCGAGTCGTAGTAGGGCGGAATCGTGTAGCCGGCATAGGCGTGGGAATCCACGCGGACGCCGCCGCCGCCGGGGGCGTAATACATCTCGATCCGGCCGGGACTCGGGCGGAAGTCGCCGAAGGGATCCTCGGCGTTGATCCGCGCCTCGATGGAGTGGCCTTTGAAATGAACGTCGCTCTGGCTCAGTGTCAGTTTTTCGCCGGCGGCGATGAGAATCTGCTGTTTCACCAAATCCACCCCGGTGACCTCTTCCGTAATGGGGTGTTCGACTTGGATGCGTTTGTTGACTTCGAGGAAATAGAAATTCCCGGCGTCATCCACGATGAATTCGACCGTGCCGGCGTTGGTATAGCCGGCAGTTTCGGCGATGCGCAGGGCCGCTTTGCCCATCTTGGCGCGGAGGCCTTTGAATTCTTTCCGTTCCAGCATCGGGGACGGCGTTTCCTCGATCAGCTTTTGGTTACGCCGCTGGATGGAGCAGTCGCGTTCCCCGAGGTGGATGATGTTGCCCTTGTTGTCGCCGAGAATCTGGAATTCGATGTGGTGGGGATTCTCGATGAACTTCTCGATGTAAACGCCGCTGTTGCCGAAGGCTTTCTCTGCTTCGGTGCGGGCGGTGTGGTAGCCCTTGATCAGGGAGACATCATTGTGGGCGGCGCGCATGCCCCGCCCGCCGCCGCCGGCGATCGCCTTAATCATGACCGGATAACCGATCTTTTGGGCGATGGCGCGCGCTTCCTGTTCCGATTCCACCAACCCCTCTGAACCCGGCGGGGTCGGCACGCCCGCTTTTTTGGCCAACAACCGGCTGCTCGCCTTGTCGTGCAGGGCGTTCATGGCGGCGGAACGCGGGCCGATGAAGCGGATGTTGCAGCTTTCGCAGACGTCGGCGAAATGCGCGTTTTCGCTCAGGAAACCATAGCCAGGGTGAATCGCATCCACATCGGCGATCTCCGCGGCGGAGATGATACGGTCGATGCGGAGATAGCTGTCCATGCTCGGCCCGTCGCCGATGCAGATCGCCTCGTCGGCCACCTGCACATGCATGGAGTTGGCATCCGCTTTGGAATAGACGGCGACAGTCTTGAGGTTGAGCTCGCGGCAGGCACGGATGACCCGCATGGCGATTTCACCACGGTTGGCGACAAGGATTTTTTCGAACATGGCGAAGGACGGTTTCGAGAGCGCCCGGCCCAGCTAGGTCCTGAAAAGGTCGAACTGGGGGGCGGCTGGGGGCCGGCAACGGGCGGTTTAGAGCGGCCGAATTTTGAAGAGGGGCTGGCCGAATTCGACCGGCTTGGCGTTCTCGGCCACGATGGCCGTGATGATCCCTCGGGTTTCGGCCTTGATCTCGTTCATGACTTTCATGGCCTCGATGATGCAAACCACGGTATCCGGGCCGACTTCGACCCCGACTTCCACGTAGGACGCAGCGTCCGGGGAAGGGGTGCGGTAGAAGGTGCCAATCATCGGTGACTTGATCTCGGCGTCGCCACTGGTGGCGGCTTGGCCGGCCGGGTGGGTCGCCGAGAGATTCGGGGAGGCTGGCCGGGCCAAGGCCGAGTAGGCGGTCAATTCGGGATCATCCAGCGGCGTCATGGCGGAGGGGCCGGAGGCCGCCCCGATGGGCCGCTTGAGCTTGATCTTGAAATCTTTCTCTTCGAGTTCGAACTCCGAGAGGGAGTTCTTTTTCATCAGGTCGATGATGGCTTTGATTTCTTTGAGATCCACGATGCTAAATTGCGCGTTGTTGTCGGCTAGGAAAACGCCGACGGTTGGAGTCGCGGGAAACAAAAAAGAGCAGTCCTTAAAAAGGTGGGCTGCTCAGTTCCCAGTCACAAGATGAGCGGGACGGTAGGAAGCGGTCGGAAAATGGTCAAGCTTCCTGTCGGACTCGATTAATTGCCGTAAAACAGGCTCAAAAGTGGGGTTTACGCCAAAGCGTTAAGGCTAACGGCGGCCTCCAAACCCAAGATGTAGGAGTTGGCCCCGAACCCGCAGATTTGCCCGCGACAAACGGCGGCAATCAGCGAGTGGTGCCGGAATTCTTCCCGGGCGTGGATGTTGGAAAGGTGAATCTCGATGACCGGGAGGCCGAGGGCACTGATGGCATCCCGCAAGGCTACACTGGTGTGGGTGTAGGCGGCGGCGTTGAGGACGACCGCCTGAAACTGGCCCCTCGCCTCGTGGAGCCAGTCCACCAACTGGCCTTCCCCATTGGTTTGCCGAAATTCGAGTTCCACGTTGAGCGTATGGGCCCGTTCGCGGACCCGCCGTTCGATGTCGGCCAACGTGGTGTGGCCATAGATTTCCGGCTGGCGGGTGCCGAGCAGATTGAGATTGGGCCCGTTGAGGAACAGCACCTTCACGTCCCCGGTTGTGCCGGATGAGGGCAGTGATGTCGAGCGTGCTTCAGTCGGGCCGATGCTAACCGAAGGGCTGATAATTGGGTGCCGGCCTAGTTGAGACCGGAGCCCAGTTCCGAGGGGGTAAACGTAGGTAAATAGGCCCGTCAATTCATGACTATTCGTCCCCAACGCCCAACTTCCGGGTCCCTTTTCTACGCCGCGCCGCTAGCGCTTCCGCTGACCGCGGCCCCGGGTTATCCCGCCCCGCGAAGTCTAGGCCGGCTCTTGGGCAGCCCAGGTTGGGGCACGGCGGGAGCAGTCGCAAACGAGCGCGGTTCTACCGCGCCCACGGCGATCAATCCCCGGTAGATTTCGAACTCAACCTCAACTAATCCCCCCACCTAGGTGCCTCGCCCAGTGTTCACCCAAACGAAGCCTCGGGCAGGTGAAGTCAGGCAAGCGCTACTGGGCCGACGGCACGCGGGTCGCCGGGCAGCAGTTCGAGTATGGCTTTGACGACCTCGGCAACCGCAGCAGCGCCAAGACCGGCGGCGACGCCCTCGGGGCGAACCTGCGGAGCCAGGGTTACACGGTGAACGACCTCAGCCTTTACACCACGCGCACGAATCCCCGTTACCTGAAGGTGCAGGGCGCGGCCCAAACCACCGCCACCGTCCAGGTGGACGGCAGCACCAACGGCGTGCTCCGGCAGGGCGAATACTTCCGCCGGGAACTCGGCTCCATCGCTGGCACGGGGCCGGTGTGGCAGACGGTGGCGGTCGCCTTGAGCGGCGGGACCAACACGGTCACCCAACGTCTGTTCCTGCCCCCCGGCCACCGAAAGCTACACGCACGACGCCGACGGCAACCTCACGCAGGACGGCCAGCGGGATTACGGCTGGGACGCCGAGAATCGCCTCGTGGCCCTAAGTTCCGTGCTCACCGGCAGCCCGGTCGCACTCTCAAGGGTGCTCGGCCGGCCAGATCGACGAAATCTGAGGTTGAACGTAATGCCTCGAACGGAATCATTGGTTCTGTTGAACGAGCCCCGGGATTTCATTCCGAGTGGCTTGGTGTCTGGTGTGAGTCTAACCCGGTGTATCGTTGCCATGAGCAAGACCACGGATTTCTTGGCGGAAGCGCTTCGTGATTCCAAACACCCCTTTCGGGCGGTCGGCGACCGCCCGAAGAAACCCCAAAAACATCGTTACGAACGACGCAAGGCGCGGGAGTGCCTGAAGCTCGGCGATTGGTCGGCGGACTTGGCCGTGAGCTGACCGCGGCAATTGCTTGCCAGCCAACCGCGCCCCGCGGACAACGCTCGGATGCTGGTGCGTGCGCTCTGGGTCGTCCTGTCGTCGGTGGCCGTTTTGGGGGCCGACTGGCCCTATTTTCTCGGTCCCAACGGGGATGGATCGTCGCCTGAAACCGGTTTGATCGACCGCCTGCCCGCCAGTGGGCTGCCGGTGCTGTTTGATCGTGCGATCGGGACGGGTTACGCCGCGCCGGCAGTTCGGGCGGGAACGCTCGTCCTATTCCACCGGGAGGGCTCCGAGGAGGTGGTCGAAGCGCTGGATGCCCGGACGGCTGGGCGCCGGTGGCGTTTCGCCTATCCGACCGCCTACCAAGACCCCTACGGCTATAACAATGGTCCCCGGTGCGCCCCGTTGGTGACAAGTAACCGCGTGTATACCTTTGGCGCCGAAGGGAGTCTGACTTGCTTGGACTTGGCGTCGGGCAAACCAGTTTGGCGCCGGGACACGGCGAAGGAATGGGAGGTGCCCCAAGCCTTCTTCGGCGTGGGCAGCACGCCCTTGCTCGAAGGCGGCCGACTCATCGTCATGGTGGGTGGGCAGCCCAACTCCGGCGTGGTCGCACTGGATCCGGAATCTGGCCGGACGCTTTGGGAAAACGTTGGCAAAACCAATTGGCAGGGCGTGACCACGCTGGGGTGGCGGGCGGAGCGGCCCTACGAGTGGACCGGGGTCGAGAAGCTCGCCAGTTACGCCTCGCCGGTCGCCGCCACCCTTCGCGGTGAGCGCCACCTGCTTTGTCTGCTGCGCCAAGGGTTGGTCTCGCTCAACCCCACCAACGGTGCGATCCGCTTCAGCCGGTGGTTTCAATCGTTTGCCAATGACTCGGTCAACGCCATGAATCCGGTGGTTTCGGGCGACCAAATCCTGATCTCCGGCGCCTACTACCGGAGTGGCGCGGTCCTGCTGCGGGTGAAACCGGACGGCCAGTCGGTCGAAGAAAGTTGGAAAGATCCCGTCCGGCACCCGTTGGACCCCGCCGACCGCGACCCGGTGACGGGTCGCTGGCGGGTGCCCGCGCTCGAAATGCATTGGTCCACCCCCATCTTGCACGGCGGGCATGTGTATGCGTTCAGCGGGCGCAATGAACCCGACGCGTCCCTCCGATGTGTCGAATTCGCCACCGGCCGGGTGAAGTGGCAGCGCGACGAAAGTTGGGGCAAACACAGCGCCGAACAGCCGCCCGTCTTTGGGCGTGGGTCGTTCCTGCTGGCCGAGGGCAAACTCATCGCCCTCGGCGAAGGTGGGTTGCTGGGCTTCTTCAAACCGAATCCTGACCGGTGCGAAGAACTCGGCCGCTGGCAGGTGCCCTCGCTGAAGCATCCGTGTTGGGCGCCGCCGGTCTTGTCGGCGGGCGTGCTTTACCTGCGCGGCGAGAATCGGCTCGTGGCGTTGCGCTGCACCCCCTAGCCGCGGTTGGCTTGACGTCTGAGCGTCCACGCCCACCTTGCCCCCCGCTTGCCGACTCGCAGATTAGTCATGGCGAAGGCCGACGTCTTCGCCGCCGTCGGCTCTGCTCCCGCGTATGAATCCCTGTTGCAGCGCGCCCGAGACGGAGGCGTCTTGCCGTGGACTGGAGTCGTGCGGTCGGCGCACGCGTTTCTCGCGGCTCTGTTGGCGCAGCGGTATCCGCACCGACCGATCGTGCTGGTCGCCGAGTCGTTGAAGGCGCAGGAACGGTTGCATGCAGATCTCACGACGTGGCTGAACGTCGCGGCCCACCACGAAGCCGCGGACAAGGATCGGCAGCACCGGGTCACGCCCCGTTTTTTCCCCGCGTGGGACATCTTGCCGCACGAAAGCAAACTTCCCCATGCCGACGTGATCAGCGAGCGGTTGGAGACGCTGATCGCCCTGCTGGAATTTTCGGCGGGCGGTCCGGTGGGCCTTGGGGCCCGCGGAAAGTCGCTGCCGGCAGCGCCCCGTTTGGTGGTGACGGCCAATGCCTTGCAGCAGCGAACCTTTGCCGGCGCAGAATTGGCGAAACGAACCCGCACGCTGAAACGAGGGCAAACGCTTAACCCGTTGGATTTGATCGAATGGCTGGAGGAGGTCGGCTACGAGCCGGAAACCCAAGTCGCCAGCAAGGGGCAACTCGCGTGGCGGGGTGGCATCGTGGATGTCTGGTCCCTGAGTTCGCCTTGGCCGGTGCGCTTGGAATTTTTCGGGGACGAACTGGAATCGCTGCGGGAATTCGATCCGCACAGCCAAACTTCCCGCGAACAGATCAGTGAAGCGATCATCCCCCCGGCGGGAGAATTGAGCCTCCTGAAACAACGGATTCCGAAATGGGTGGATCCGCCGGCGGGTGCTCCCGCCGAAACCAAGGCGGGTTTGGCCTCCCTGCTCGATTATCTGCCAGATGACGCCCTGATCGTGCTGAGCGAGCCCGCGGAACTCAGCGCGCAGGCCGAGCGCTACGCCCAGCAGGTGCCCGCGGGCGATCCCTTCCACTTTCCGTGGGTCGAATTTCTAGCCGAAGCCCAGCGGCGGAAGCTGACCTGGGTCGAACTTTCCGAAGCCGCCGACGGCAGTCTTTCCGAGACCGACGGCGAAACCGCCGAGGGGGCTTTGGCCGCGCCGGTGGCGCCGCGAGGGCCGAGGTTCGATTCCCTCGATGCTTACCGACCCATCGGGGCCACGTTGCCCGATCCGCAGGTGGCCCAAGTCCAGCGTCGGGAGTTCTTCCAGCAACTGCACCGTTGGTTGCGGCAGGGGCAGACGGTGCATGTATTTTGTAATACCGCGGGCGAGCAGCAGCGGTTCCAGGAATTGTGGGCGGAATACGGTCTGGCTGAGGCGGCGGAGGCCCCGGTTCCAGCGGCGGAGGCGGCTGGTCCCGTGACCTGCCCGTCGGGATTGAGCCTGCACCTCGGTTCCTTGGCGCGGGGCTTTCTCGCGGGTGCCGCCCGGGTGGTGGTGGTCACGGATGCCGAAATCTATGGCCGTTACAAAGTGGCTCGGTCGCGGCGGTTGACGTCGCCGCACGCGCAAGCGATGCGCTCGGCGTTCGAGGTGGATTTCTCCGAGTTTGAAGAAGGCGACTACGTGGTGCATCTCCAGCATGGCATCGGCCTGTTTCGGGGGTTGAAAACACTGCCGCCGGCGAAACCGCGGACCGACTCGACGCGCCTTTCCGCAGCGGAATCCGCCCACTCGGTGAGCGAAGGCGGCCAGGAATGCCTCGTGGTCGAATTTGCCGCCCGCGATTCAGGTGAAGAGCCGCCCCGGCTCTACGTGCCGGTCAGCGAGGCCCACCTCATCAGCAAATACGTGGGTGCCGGCAAGGCCCGGCCGCAGCTCAACACCCTTGGCGGTGCGCGTTGGACCAAGGCCAAACAGGAGGCGGAACGGGCGGTGCGGGATCTCGCCGCCGACTTGTTGCGGGTGCAAGCCTCGCGCTCCGTGCAGTCGGGCCACGCCTTCAGCGCCGATACCAACTGGCAGCGCGAGTTTGAGGCGGCCTTTGAATTTGAAGAAACGCCCGACCAGCTTACGGCGATCGAGGCGGTGAAACGCGACATGGAAGCCGGCAAGCCGATGGACCGGCTGTTGTGTGGCGATGTTGGTTTCGGCAAGACCGAGGTGGCGCTCCGGGCCGCCTTCAAGGCGCTGATGGGTGGCAAACAGGTGGCGCTACTGGTGCCCACCACCGTGCTCGCGCAGCAGCATTACAATAGCTTCCGCGAGCGCATGGCCGGCTTCCCCGTCCGCATTGAGCTCCTCTCGCGTTTCCGCACACCCAAACAACAGCGCGCCGCCATGGAGGCCGCCGCCAACGGCACTGTGGATATCGTGATCGGCACGCACCGAATTGTCTCCGCCGACGTGCAATTTAAGGACCTCGGGCTGGTGATCGTGGACGAGGAGCAGAAGTTTGGCGTGAAGCACAAGGAGCAGTTCAAGCTGCTGCGCACCACCGTGGACGTGCTCACGCTCAGCGCCACGCCCATCCCGCGCACACTCAACCTGGCCCTGACCGGGGCCCGCGATCTCAGCACGCTGGAAACGCCGCCGCAGGACCGTCTCCCGGTCGAAACGGTGGTCGGCAACTACGATGAACGGGTCGTGCGCGACGCCCTCCGGCGTGAGTTGAACCGCGGGGGCCAAGTCTATTTCCTCCACAATCGCGTTTCCACCATCGAGGGCGTGGCGCTCAAGCTGAAGGCGCTGGTGCCGGACGCGCGGGTGGTCATCGGCCACGGGCAGATGGCTGCCGACGACCTTGAAAAGGTCATGACGCAGTTTGTGAACGGGGAAGCGGATGTGCTCGTGAGCACCACCATCATCGAGAGCGGACTCGATATCCCGAACGCCAACACGATGATCATTGATCGCGCCGATCGTTTTGGGCTGAGCGAACTTTACCAACTCCGGGGCCGCGTCGGGCGTTACAAACACCAAGCCTACTGTTACCTGCTGCTGCCCCGCCACGCCCAACTGCTCACCGAAGCCCGCAAGCGCATGAGCGCCATCAAGCAGTATTCAGCCCTCGGTTCCGGGTTCAAGATCGCCATGCGGGACCTCGAAATCCGCGGTGCCGGCAACCTCCTCGGCGCCCAACAAAGCGGCCACATCACCGCGGTCGGCTTCGATCTTTTCTGCCAACTGCTCAAGCAAAGCGTCGCCGCCCTGAAGGGAGAAAAGGTCGTCGCCCGCGCCGAAGTTCGGTTGAGCCTCGGTTTCTTGGCCATGAATCCCGGCGAAGAAAACCAAGGTAAAAAGTCCCTGACCGAAGCGGCCGAACTGGCCTCCTCAGAACCGAATCTGGCTCAAATTGAGATTCCCCGGGAAGATTTGGTCCGCTGGGTGGAGGCTGACGACGAGACTGTTTCCCGCAGCCGGCGCGGCGGCGTTGGGGGCCAAGACCCACCCCTAGCCCCGCTTCCGAAGGCGCCCGCCTACCTGCCGCTCGATTATGTGTGCGAGTCCGAGCATCGGTTGGAGATTTACCGCAAGCTGGCCCAAGCCACGCAGCGCGGCGAACTCGACGCGCTCCGGCGCGAACTGAGGGATCGTTTCGGCGTGTTGCCGCCCCCGGTGGAGTTGTTGGTGGGGGTCCATGAACTCCGGGTGTTGGCCGCCGCCAAACAGGTTAACGCCATCGAGGTGGTGGACGACAAGGTCAAGCTCTTCCGCGGCCGCGAGCCGCTCACGGTCGGCGGTTATTTCCCGCGCCTGAGCCAACGCGACGCCCCAGCGCGTCTCGGTGAACTGCGGAAACTGCTGCTCGCACTTTGAAGCGGCGTGCGTCGAGTGCCGCCGCCTGAGTCGGCGGTTGGATGCCGGATTGCCGGGCCCGCCTTCGCCCGACATCCTCGGCCCCGTGAAATTGGTCTCTTGGAACGTCAACGGCTTGCGCGCCGTGTTGCGAAAAAACTTCCTCGAATTCCTCGCCGACGAGGCGCCGGACATCCTCTGCCTCCAAGAGACCAAGTGCCGGCCGACCGACGTGGAGCCGGTTTGGCCCGCCGCCTACACGGCGTATTGGAATAGCGCCGAAAAGAAGGGCTACAGCGGCACCGCCATCCTTACCCGCACGCCGCCGCTGCGGGTCACGCAGGGAATCGGCGTGGCGGCACACGATCGCGAAGGCCGGGTGCTGACGGCTGAGTTCGCCGACTTTTTCCTAGTCAATGTTTACGTGCCCAATTCGCAGCGGGAACTGACCCGGTTGCCCTACCGGCAGGAGTGGGACGTGGATTTTTTGCGCTACCTGCGCACGTTGGAGCAGCAAAAGCCGGTGATTTGGGCGGGCGACTTGAACGTGGCCCACACCGAGCTCGACCTAGCGAATCCGAAATCCAACGCCAAGAACCACGGCTTTACGCCCGAGGAACGGGCGGGTTTCAGTGCCTGCGTGGCCGCTGGTTTTGTGGATACGTTCCGGGAATTCGAGCGCGGCGGCGGGCACTACACCTGGTGGAGCCCGATGGCCGGCGCCCGCGCCCGAAATGTAGGGTGGCGGATCGACTATTTCCTCCTCAGCGAGGCCCTGAAACCGAGGTTAAAATCCGCCTTCATCCGCCCCGGCGTCATGGGCTCGGATCATTGCCCGGTGGGCATTGAGCTGGCCTGACGAGTTCCGCCGCGCCGCCTGGCGCGCTGTGCCATTGACGTTAACGTTTGGCGACAAGCGTGGGTAATTCGGTTGGGCACTTGACTTGAGGTGTTGAGTGGGCGCGAAGATGTCTCCCGTTCAGCCACTCGCCCAGGGATGCCTCCCGATCACCCTAACCTATCGGCGTTTGAGTCCGGCTTCCGGGTCGAGGGGATGAATGGCTCCTAAATATCGTGTCTGCAACCTCGTCCAGCTCGTTCGGCCGGCCCGCTAGTGCGCGCCTCCGCGCCGGCGGATGTGTTGGCGGCCCCCAGTTCGCGTCCCAGTTCTCTATGAAACCAAAATACTCCCTTAAATCCTGCCTCTTCGCGGCCGGTCTTTTGACCGCCACGGGAGCTGCCTTCGGGCAGGAAGTGATCACCTGGCAGAGCGCCACCGGCAGCTTGTTTGACGCTGCCCGCTGGGATCTTAACCGGGTCCCCAGCAGCACCGACATCGTGCTGATCAACAACGCGGGCACCGCGACCATCGCGACCGACGCCGGCATCCAAAGCGTGTCCGCCATTCGTTTGGGTGACGTGCAAGACGGCACCGAGTCCGGCCATATCGTCATGAATGGCGGCACCTTGAACGTGGGCAACACCGCGGGTGACCCCAAGTGCATCATTGGCCTCAGTGCCACCCTGTCCACGTTCATCATGAACGGCGGCACGATCTTTTTCGACGGGCCTGATCAATTCCCCGGCAGCTCGGCGGATGACGGTTTGAACGGTTTGGATTGGGAAGTCGGCGAAAAGGGCCTGGGCCGCTTCGAAATGCACGGCACGGCCAAGTTCTTCGCCGGCGACGATCTCAAGATTGGGGCCAACGGCGCGGGCAAGGGCTCGGTCTTGATTGACGGCAACGCGCACTTTGCGGCCGGCAGCGGCATCAGCGTCTCTGAGGGCGGCCCCAGCGACGAGCAGCTCATGATCGTCGGAGGCAACGCCCTGGTGGAAGCGGGCAACAGCATGGGCGCCGGCAACGCGCTCGGCTCCACCGACGAGGGTTATCTGACCATGGCTTCCGGTAACAGCTCCGGCCGGCTGGTGGTGCAGGACAACGGGGTGATCAATTACCGCCGCCTCAGCGCCCGGGAAGGCACCAGCGTCATCGTCGTCAAGGACCGCGCCCAGATGCACATCTTCGACGTGCTCACCGGCAAAGGCGCCCTCGGCGACGCTCCGTCCGTCGATCGGCCACCAGAAATGGGCCCGAACAGCACCCTCTGCTCGGCGGCTCCCAGCGAAGGCACCCTGACGTTGCAGGACGATGCGGTCATGACCGTCAACTCGGATCCCGCCAGCGGCCCGACCAAAGGCTTGGGCATCAGCGCTCCCCGTGATTTCGGCAACACGGGCGGCAAGGCGGCCCTGATTGTTCGCGATCGCGCCTCGTTCCGGGTCGAACAAAACCTCGAAGTCGGCACCGGCGCCGCTGACAGCTCGGATGGCACTTTGACCGTGATCGGACCCAGCGCGAAGGTGAACATTGGGGGCAACCTCAACCTCGCCGTGGATCTCGAAGGCACCCCGACCGCCGGCAAGGGCACGCTCAACCCGGTGATCACCGCCGCCAGCCATTCCGTGGTCAACGTCGCGGGCGTCGCCAAACTCGCCAACGGGCATCTAAAGGTGAAGCTCGACGGCTACACCCCGCTCGGCGGCGAGAGTTACACCCTCGTCAAAGCGGGCACCATTGAAGGCCAATTCCTCATGACCGACTTCGCCGACGCCCCGCTGGGCGCCGGGATGGCTTGGGTCGTCGAATATACCGCCGACGCCGTCCGCCTGAAAGTCACCGGCGGCGTGCCGCCCCAAGCCAAGCCGGGTCTGCCGGAAGCCAACGGCCTGACCCCGCTCGGCAATACGGTTTATGTCAACCCGCCGGCCACCACGCAGAACAACGGCAAGGTCGAAAGTTTGGGCGTGGGCGTAATCGCTAACGGTAACGTGGTTGTGGGTTGGGAAGATGACGGGGACGGCCTGACCGATCAGGAAGCAGTCTGGACCGTTTACAGCCCGAATGGCACGCCGCTGACCCCGGTCACGACGCTGACCTCGATTGATCCCGACTATGTGGGACAAACCATCAGTTCGCGCTTCCTCGCCTACTTCCGGGCCGATGGTTCGGCCGTCTCCGGTCGCACCGCGTGGGGCCCGAAGATCAAGGCCAACGTGTTTGGTGAAGGATTCGGCATGGGGGCCACTGCCTTCGACTTGGGCAAAGAAGTCACCGCGCTGACTCCGACCCAGAACAACGCCGCCGGTGAAAACGCCGGTGACTTTCCGGCCGTGCAGTTGCTCAACAACACTGGCGGCCCGCTCGGCATCGTCTCCGGCCTCAGCGAAGCCTATGCCGAACGTGATGGCGACGTCCGCATTGGCGACTGGGACTACCTCGCCAACGGTAATATCGTGATCGTCGGTGAAAGCCGGCAGCGCCCCGACCTCGTGGACCTCTACGCCGGTGCAGAAGCTAAAACCCACGGCATTGTGCGCGTGGTCAAGGCTGACGGCACCGTGGTAAAAGCTGAGCAATTGCTCGGAAAAGATCCGGTCGAAACGCAAATCTGGCACGGTTCGGCCGTGACCGCCAACGGCTTCGCCGTGCGTTACAGCGTCACCCCCGGTGGGGCCAAGCTTCAGCGCTTCGACAACGCCGGCAATAAGGTGGGTGACGAAATCGACCTCGCGACCTTGACCGGCAGCCCGATCGCCAACGGCGGTGGCCGCGGTGAAGACATCGGCCTCCACGGTAACGGCAAAGATGCGTATGTCCTCGCTACCAAGGGGCTCGATAGCGAAGGCAAACCGCAGATCTGGTTGGCGGTCTTGAACGCGGATGGCACCAAGCGCTGGGCTCGTAACGTCGGGGATGGGCAGTCACTGCCCCACGTGGCCATTGGTCGGGTGGATGCCGCGATTGATGAATCCGGCCGCGTCGCCGTGATCTACGCTGATACGGCGGGCACCGCGCAAGCGGGTGGCACCACGGCCCTCATTTTGGGCCGCTTGTTCGACGCTCAAGGCAATCCGCTCGGGGGCGTGTTCCACGTCAGCGAAAAGGAACTGCCCGTGGCCGAATCCCTCAGCGCGACGGATGCGCGGGTCGATTGGCGTGGCAACACGCTGGCGGTGGCTTGGGAAAGCCTCAACCAGACCGAAAACAACACCGACCCGGCCAAGTCGGTCGTGGCCCTCCGCACGTTCAACGTTCCGGGCGGCGTCGTGACGGTCCCGACTCTCTCCGTGGCGCGGAACGCCGACGGCAGCCTGACCCTCACCTATTCCGGCACCCTGGTGAGCTCCGACACGCCCAATGGCACCTACACGCCCGTGACCGACGCGAAGGCCAACGTGCCGTTCACCCTCACCCCGGCTGCCGCCGCGGGCGCGAAATTCTACCGCAGCCAGAACTAAGTTTGGTTTCGGTTACCAACACGAGGCTGGAGGATTCGCCCTCCAGCCTTTTTCTTTGCGTGGGAATGAGTTTCTACCGCGCCAAGCGAGTCACGACTGCTAGGGCAGCGGCCCCAAGTTCATGCACGCGGGCTTCGCTGCCGGCCTCGTTGTAGCAGCGAAATTCCGGCGCGTTGCCCGAAGGCCGCAGATGCACAACCTCGCCGTTAGCAAACGTGACCCGCACCCCGTCGGTGCGATCAATGTCCGTGACCGGGCCCAACCCGGTGAAGTCCGCCGCCAGCGCCGTGCGGTCCGCCGCGTCCTCGCCGGTGTCGTAGCGGGCGAGCAGCGCTTGGCTTTTTTCCACCGGACATTCTTTGACCAAGCCACTCGCCGTAAACCGCGTCGGGAGCGTGCTGACCAGTTGCGACAGGGTTCGGCCTTCCGCCCGGGCCAGCAGCAGCAGGCTGATCATCGGCAACACGGCATCCCTCGTGGGCAGGGCTCGGAGCGTGCGCCCGTCGCGGTGCAGCGGGGAATTCAGCAAGAAACCGCCGTTGGCTTCGTAGCCGACCACGCAGTTTAGCCCCCGGCGCGCCGCGTCGAGCAGGGACGACACGACAAACGGCGAACCGATCTTCGTGCGTTTCACCTCCTGGAACCACCCGCACAACTCGACCGCGCTGTTGCAACTCACCGGGGTGCTGACCGAATCCGCCCCCAGAAACCGGGCGCAGAGAATGCCCGCCACATCGCCGCGGATCCATTCCCCTCGCTCGTCGCTGATCAGCGGTCGGTCGCTGTCGCCGTCCGCCGAGACGAGCGCGTCAAAGGGCTGGGTCGCCGCCCACTGCCGGGCCAAGGCCACGTCTTCCGGCCGGATGGCTTCGGTATCCACGGGGATAAAAGTGTCCGAGCGCCCCAGCGGGGTGACTTCTGCGCCGAGGCCCCGGAGGATCTTGACCAGCACGTCCCGGCCTACCGCGGAATGCTGATATACCCCGAGGCGAAGACCGTGGAGGCAGGAGGCGGGAAAAAACTCCAGATAACGGGCCACATACCGCTGGACCGCCGTCGTATCTTCCGGGCCCACGACGGGGGCGGCCCCGGGGGCAAAATGGACCGCAGCGTCAAACAGGCCCTCGGGAATCAGCACCTGCTGACCGCAGATACCGGCTTCGTCGCTTTTTAAGACTTCGCCGGAGCATTTGTTAAACTTGATGCCGTTGCGGTCGGCCGGGATGTGACTGCCCGTCACCATGACCGTCGGAAAACCGCCGGCGAAACCGGCCAAAGCGAGGGCGGGCGAAGGAATGCGGCCGCAATTCACCGGCTGATAGCCCAGATCGGCGGCGGCCCGCAGCGCGGCGGCCATGATTCGGCCCGTGCTGGGGCGTAAATCGCCAGCCACCGCCACCGGCGTGCCCGGGACGGTGAGTTCGCCGCAGTGTTCCAGATACTGGAGAAATCCCCGGGTGTAGGCGTAGGCCACTAAATCGGTCAGTTGCGTCGCGAGGCCGCGGGCGCCGCTGGTGCCAAAACGGACCCCGGTCTGCTGCATGAGTTCTTGAATCGCTGCGGTCATGGGCCGCGAGGAAAGCGGCTCCCTGGGCGGCGCGTCAATGCCGCGTCCGTCGTCCCGGTGCGCTCCGACTTACCCGGGAAGGTAGCGCGAACCAATTTGGCAAAGGTGCGGCGCGGGTTGCCCTTTCAGAAGGGCGGCTTGCCGCGCCGGCAGGAGGAAGCTACTTAGGAGCGATGCTTCGCTGGACGATTCCGTTGCTCACCGTGTTTGCGTTGGCCCCACTCGGTTGCCAACGCGAGGAAGTGCAAGTTTACCAAGCACCCAAGGATTCGCCTACACCGGTCGCTCCGTCGCCCCACGCGGGTGGCGGTGGGGCCGTCCCGACTAGCCCGGCGACTCCGCCTTGGGCGGTGCCGGCCGGTTGGGCGGAGAAGCCGAATTCCGGCGGCATGAGGATCGCCAGCTACGGGGTCTCGGCGGCGGATGGCCGCAGCGTGGATATCTCCGTAGTGCCGCTCGGGGGCCAATCCGGCGGTGAATTGGAAAATTTGAACCGCTGGCGCGGCCAGATCGGGCTGGCCCCCATCACTGAAGCCGAACTGCCCGCGCAAACCCAGCCCGTGACCATTGGAACCCTGACCGGCAAGCTTTTCGAGATGGTCGGGGACAAGCTGACGCTCGACGGCAAATACAAGGCGCGCACGCTGGCCGCGGTGCTCTCGCTTTCTGGCACCACCGTTTTCTTCAAGATGACCGGCGAAGATGCCCTCGTAACGGAGAACAAAACCAAGTTCATCGAGTGGTTAAAGTCCGTGCAGACGGGCGCTCCGGGCGCGATGGAGCCGACCGCCGCTTCGACTTTGCCGCCCACGGCCACCCCGGCGCCGGTCACATCGATTCCGCCGATGGTGAGTTCGAGCACCGCCGGGGTGCCGCCCCCGCCCGCCACCGGGGTGCCGGCGTGGGCTCCGCCCGCCCACTGGAAGGCCGGTGGGCAACGGCCCATGCGGCTCGCCACCTTTGAAGTGCCGGGCGGCAATGACCAAGTCGCCGACCTTTCCATCTCCGCGTTGGGCGGCACGGCCGGCGGCGTGCTGGCTAACCTCAACCGCTGGCGCACGCAGCAGCTCGGGTTGACCGCGGCCACGGAGGCGGACTTGCCGAAACTCACCTCGCAAGTGCCCGTCACAGGCGGGGTTGCCACGCTGGTGGACTTCGCCGGCGAAGGTGAACTCAAGGGCACCCGGATGTTGGCGGCCATCGTCAACCGGCCGGACCGCACTTGGTTTTTCAAACTCACCGGCCCGGACGCAGTCCTCGGGGCGGAGCGGGAAAACTTCGTGAAGTTCCTCCAGTCGGTGAAGTTCTGAATTTGTCGCTGAATTCGTCGTGTATCCGCAGCTCCTCACTCTCTCGTGAAGCGTCTCTTTAAGTTCTTTTCGTCGCTCAAGCTGACCGTCTGGCTGCTTGCGCTTGGCATTCTCGTGGTGTTTTTCGGCACGCTCGCCCAGACCGAAGACGGCCTCTACGTCGCCCAGCAGAAATACTTCCGCTCGCTCTATGCGGTCTGGTCTCCCCATGACCCAGCGCTGAAGTGGATCAAGGTGCTCCTGCCGGGTGGTTACCTGCTGGGCACGATGTTGCTGATCAACTTGCTCGCGGCGCACTTCACTCGCTTCCAATGGACGTGGAAAAAATCCGGCATCTTCCTCACGCACATCGGCATCATCCTGCTGCTGGTTGGTCAACTGGCGACGGACATGTTTGCGCGCGAGAGCCGCATGAGTTTTGCCGAGGGGCAATGGCGCAATTTCACCGAGGACTTCCAAGCCACCGAATTGGCGATCATGAGCGATGCTGGCCAATCGGACATGGACCAAGTGGTGACCATCCCCACGACGCAGCTCGCCCCCGGTCGCGAAGTGCGGCATGAAAAACTGCCGTTCACCCTACGCGTGACCCAATGGTCGGAAAACGCCGACGTTCGCCGGCGGGGTCCCATGGTGGATAAGGATCGGCCCGCCGCCGCCACCCAAGGGGCCGGGGCCAGTCTGATACTCGAACCGACCGCGGCCACCCGCGCCATGGACCGGCGCAACACGCCGGCCGTCGTGGTCGAAGTGCTGGATCCGGCTGGCCAAGCGCTTGGCACTTGGCTGTTTGCGCTCGTGCTGAATGAGCAGGAATTTGAAGTCGGCGGCCGCACCTACCGCGCGGTCCTGCGCTCGACCCGCTACTACCAGCAGTTCTCGATGAAACTGCTGAAGACCACCCACCAAGTTTATCGGGGCACCGAGATTCCCCGGAACTTTCAGAGCCGCGTGCTTTTGGAGAACCCCAAAACCGGCGAAAAACGCGAGGTGGACATCTACATGAACAACCCACTGCGCTACGCCGGGTTGACCTTCTTCCAGCACCAGATGGGGCGGGATGAGATCGATGCCAACCGCGGCACCAGCGTGCTGCAAGTGGTAAAGAATCCGTCGTGGCTCACCCCGTATGCCGGGACCCTCGTGGTGGGGCTTGGCCTCGTCGTGCAGTTCATGATTCACCTCGTTGGTTTCGTCCGGAAACGCGGCGCCTGATCCCTGACCCATTTTCGCCCCATGAAACGCTTTCTCCCCCTGTTGACCGCACTTTGGGCCACGACGGCCGCGCTGCTGGCGGCTGGCCCCAATGCCGCCTTCAAGCTCCAAGACTTCGCGAAGCTGCCGGTCGTTTTCAACGGCCGCCACCAACCCATCGATTCGGTCGCCCGCAATTCGCTCGTGCAGATGCGGGACCGCTACTCCCTCTATGATCTGACTGAGGGTCGCACCGTGCCCGCCTTCGAATGGTTTGCCGAGGTGACGATGAACCCGGAGGCCGCGGATCGGCGGAAGACCTTCCGCGTGGATCACCCCGACTTGATTTCGCTGCTCAAACTCCCGGCCAAAGACGAGGCCCGGGGCGAAGACGGCAAAAACTACTCTTGGAACCAGATCGAACCGGGATTCAAGGAACTAGAAGACCAAGCTCGACGCATCTTTGAACGCGAAGATCCCAAGCGCAACGAGCGGCCGATGGACGCCTCGCAACGCACGACCTTCGAGCAAGCCGTCCTCAAACTCCGCAACGGGTTGACCCTCTACCTCCGGCTCAAGAACACGATCCTCCCCGGTAACACGACCAACCTCTTGGCCGACGTGGCTCAGTTTCGAGCGGTGGCCGACGAGTTTCGGGCTCAGCCAACCAACCCAGATACGCGCCAGAAGCTGATCAGCCAGATCTTTAACTGGGAGCTGATCGAAAGCTTCGACGCACCCCTGATTCTTCCACCGACCGAAATCCTGCCCGGGCGCGAAGGCTGGACCCGCATTGGTTCCGGCGTGGCCTCCCTCGTCTGGGGCGACCGGGCCGGCGAACTTTTCCGCACGCTGCAAGATTTGCGGCGAGTTTCGTCTGCCCCGGGAATGGAAAGCAGCCCGGTGCTGGGCTCCCTTCGCGAACGCTTCAACACGTTGTTGGACAGCGCCACGGCTCCGAAGCCGCCGCCGCCTGCGTTGGAAGCGCTGGAGCAATTGGCCCACGCCTTTCGCACCCGCGATCCCGGGACCTTCAACTCAGTCCTAGTCAGCTATCAGCAGCAGTTGGTGGCCAATCCCGCGGTCGCTGGAGATCTGCAAAAGTCGCAACGCGAAGCCTTTTTCAATCGCCTAGCGCCCTTCTATAACACGATGCCGCTTTACGTCATCGCATTCCTGTTGGGCTGCTATTACTGGTTTAATTTCAGCGAATGGGCCCGCAAGACGTCGTTCTGGTTGATCGCCTTCGCCTTCGTGATTCACACCGTCGGCCTCATCTTCCGAATGTGGCTCGAAGGCCGGCCGCCGGTCACCAACCTGTATTCTTCCGCGATTTTTATCGGTTGGGGTAGTGTCGGCCTCGGCCTTTTGCTGGAGCGGTTTTGGAAAAACGCCATCGGCCTCGTGGTCGGCAGTGCCTTGGGTTTCGTCACACTCATCGTCGCGCACAACCTCGCGCTGGGCGGCGATACGCTCCAGATGCTGCAAGCTGTGCTCGATACCAATTTCTGGCTCGCGACCCACGTCGTCATCGTGACGCTCGGTTATGCGAGCACGTATGTCGCCGGCTTCCTAGCCATTGTCTACATCGTGCGCGGCGCCTTCACGACCGGACTGACGGAGCCCGTGGCCAAGTCGCTCGCGCGCATGGTTTACGGCATCGTTTGTTTTGCGACTCTGTTCAGCTTTATCGGCACCGTGCTCGGTGGGATTTGGGCCGATCAAAGCTGGGGCCGTTTCTGGGGCTGGGACCCAAAGGAAAACGGCGCGCTGATCATCGTGTTGTGGAATGCGCTGATCCTCCACGCCCGCTGGGGTGGCTTGGTGCGCGAACGCGGCCTGATGAACCTTGCGATCGTCGGCAACATCGTCACCAGTTGGTCTTGGTTCGGCACCAACATGCTGGGCATCGGTCTGCACAGCTACGGTTTCACTAGTGGCGCCTTCCTCTGGCTCGGGGTCTTCATCATCAGCCAGTTGGTGCTGGTCGGCCTCGGCTTGCTCCCAGAAAATCGCTGGCGTAGCTCAATTCCCCGCTCGACGGCCAAAGCCTAGTCGGTCGCCCGGCGACGAAGGTCGTCGGGGACGCCTCCGTCCAGCCCCGCGCTCAGCCTTGAAGGCGCGGTAAAAAAATTCCCGGCCGGCGCTGTCAGCGACCGGCCAGGAATTTGCATTTCAACCGGGCGAACTAGGGCAACTGCTTCGGGTCCAGCACCACGTGTTTGATCCGTTCGCGTTGCCACGTATAGGTCACATGAATCTGTCCTGCCTTGTCTTGGATGACGGCGGGATAGCTGAATTCGCCCGCGCTCTTTTCCAGAGTCAGCACGTTCTTCCAGGTGCGGCCGTCGCTCGAAAGTCCGACCGCGAGTTCCCCTCGGCCGTGGGTGAGCGGATTGTAAATCAGCATCGCGCGGCCGTCTTGCAGCACCACCCCGTCGATCCCGCTGTTGGGGTTGGGCAGTTCGGTCCGGTGCATCCGTCCCCAAGTGGACCCGTAATCCGTGCTGTTGGCGTCGTAGACAAATCCTTCCTTGGTTCGACACAGCATCTGGATGCGGCCTCCGTCCCAGACCAACAGCGTGGGTTGGATCGCGCCGAGTTCCATCGCGTTGTGCAGGGGTGGGCTGCGTTGCCATGGTCCGGTGATCGGGTTGAGAGTTTGCTCCACATGCACGCGCCAGCCCTGATCTTCGGTGCTGGAGCCGCACAGGATCATGCCGTTGGCCAGCTCCACGGGCTTGCTGCGGATGGGCCCGAAAATGTTACGGGGCAGCCGGACGCTTTTCGCACTCCAATTCAAACCGCCGTCCTCGGACTTCAAGACCCGGCCCCACCAATTGTTCGGGCGCGGGCCTACTTTGTAGAACAGGTAGAGCGGTCCGTTGCGCAACTGGAAGAGCACCGGATTCCAAGTCGGATAAAGCTCCTTCCCGTCCTCATTCCCCTGGGCCAGTTGGATCGGCTTTAGCCAACGGCCATCCTCAAAACGCGCAAACCAGATTCCTACATCGACGGAGCCTTCGCGGAGGCCGCCAAACCAGGCCGCTGATAGACCGGCCTTGGCTTCAACGATGGTAGAAGCGTGGGCCGAAGGCGTGGGCGCCGGATCGGCAATGAAGCCGGCAGATTTGATCTGAGCCACCACGGGCAGGGCGGCGAGACAAAGGCCAAGGAGGCGGGTCAAATTCATGGGTTTGAGAGACATTCGATGCGGCTATGGCTGTTTCGTCGCTCCGGCCGGTCCGCACAAGTCGAAATCCATCTTCCCCCCCAACGAGACGCGCTTTTGGCGCCCCCGCTGGGCTTGGAGGCCCTTGAGGTGAGGCGAGGGCCAGACTTTGGCCGGCATCCGAGAACTAGGGGCGGAATTTCCGGGCGGGATAAATTGAAACGCCCGGGCACACGCCCGGGCGTCAACGACAGCCCCTACACTCCAACTAACCCACTCAACCAACTTCGGGTAACCTGCCGTTCAAAGAAAATCGTGTTCCTCGGCTCGCACCACGAGCACCGGACACGGGGCGTGCCGGATGATCTTTTCGGCGACGCTGCCGAGCAGGGCATACTTCAGGCCGGTGTAGCCGTGCGTGGCGATGATCAACAGATCCATGTGCTTGGTCTTGGCCGTATCGACGATCTCTTTCCACGACCGACCGAGCCGCACGATGAAATCCACTGGCACAGTCGCGCCCAGTTCGTGGGCGATGCCGGCCAGTTGTTTGCGGGCGTCGCACATACGTTTTTCATCAATGTCGACGGGCGTGGCCGGAACATAGCTGAAATCGGTGGGCAGCATCACCGGCTCAATGATGTGCAGCAGCGTGATCTGCGCGCCGAACTGCTCGGCAAACGGGCGGGCATACCGCAGCGCTTTGCGCGAATGCTCCGAAAAATCCATCGGCACCAGAATGCGGCCAATCCGGAAACGCACCGGCGCCATCTGTGCGGCGGGGGCGCTCGCGACCCGGTGTCCGCTGGCATCGGCCACGACGACCTGAGCCGAACTCTTGCGGAGTCGGCGGGTAGGTGCTTTGGCGGCTTTCATCGCGTGGCGAAAGCGGTGATTTCGGTGACGCGCACACGCTTGGTGGCCGGCGCTTTTGCCGCCTTGCTGGCGGGCACTTCGAGCACCGAGTTGGATCCGCCGAAAGGGTTGGGAATCGATTTGGGATTGTTCGGATCAGCGATCCAACGGCCATCGACGACGAACCGGTATTCGTAAGTTCCAGGCGCGAGCACGAGCTCCTTGGTCCAACCGCCCGGACTCTCGATCATAGGGAACATGGCCGGATGCCATTCGTTGAAGGATCCGGCGAGGAAGACCTCCCGCGCCTCCAGAAATGGCAGTTCAAAACGCACCGGCGGCGGGACGGCCGATACCGGCTTTTTCACTTTGGTGGGATTCGTCTTCATGATCCAAACGAGGCTGACCTATAGGTGCCGGACAACGCGCAGGTGTGCTCACCGCCGATTGCTCAAAGGGCGACGTATGTTGCCGGCAAAAGCGGAGTTGGCCCCACTCTGGGCGCACATTTATCGCATCCCCGTATTGCCGGCCCGGCCTTGGCAGACCTACCCTTTGGCGTGAAGTTGCCTCCGAGACCAACGGCCGCGTTGTTGGAGCATCAACCCTTCCTCAAAGGGGTGCCTTGGCGCCAGTTGGAGACGCTCGCAGTCCTTGCCTCGTATGCGGCGTTTCCGGCCGAGACCAACGTGTTCCAAGAAGGCGGGGAGGCCGACACGTTTTACCTGTTGCTCCAAGGGCGTGTGGCGCTGCGCTCCACCGATCCGCGCGGTCACTTGGCCACCCTGCAAATCCTTGAACCCGGCGAACCGCTGGGTTGGTCGTGGGCGTTTCCCCCCAACCGCTGGAGCCTGACCGCCGTGGCACTGGAGCCGGTGGTGACCGTAGCGTTTAACGCCGCGAAACTTCGCCTCCTTTGTGATGAGGATCCGACGTTAGGTAGCATCCTGTTTCGCCGAATTGCCCAGATCGTGCTGCAACGGCTCACCGCCACCCGGCGCCGGTTGACGGCGTTGGAACATGCGGCGACCGGGATCCCACTCCGCATCTGTGTGGCGCCCGCCCCGCCCGGACCAGTGCCGGGTTGACGGGATGGGTTTTGGCCAAGCCAAGACAATTTCCAAGATTGCGCCAGGCTTCTCGTCCGGGCGAGATGAGTGAACCCGCGATGAACTTCCCGCTCCTTTGCCGCCTTGGCGCAGCTTCCATGGTCGTTTCCCTTGGCCTTGGCCAGGGGTTACCGCCGGATTTTCCAACGCCCGAGCGCACGCCTTTGGGTGGGGTTCGTCTCGGCGCGTGGGCGAAACCCGCTGACCTGGCGCCGGTCTTGCCGCCAGTGCCCGTGGCGCGGCGGCACAAGCTTTTCGCCGGCCCCGTGGTGCGGTTGGGGGCGCCTGATTTAGCGCCGATTATTGCCGAAGACGCCCGGGTGAATTCCCAGGCCAAGGGTGCCCGCCGAATCAGTCTGCGGCGCACGCTACCGGCTGCGCTGGCGCCGGGGGCGAGCAAAGGTTCTGGGCCGTGGCAGGTCTTGCCAGATGGCGCATCGGTGTGGACGGCTGAAATCGAATCCGAGGAGGCCTTGGGCGTGCGCCTGCATTTTTCCGGGGTCGTTTTGCCCGCGGGCGTGGAGCTGTTGGTTTATGCGGGGGCGGCGACGGAAAATGTCGCCGGACCGTATGGGGCGGCGGGCTTGGGTGGCCGCGATCAATTCTGGTCGGGCACGGTGTTTGCCCCCCGCGTGACGGTGGAGTGTGTTGTGCCCGCCGGCGTGCCAGTCGCGGCGGTGCAGTTTCGGATCGATGAATTGTTGCACCGCTACGTGGCGCTGCCGTTGTCTGGGGCGACGGCCAAGGCGGCGGAGTCGTGCAATCTCGACGTCACCTGTGAGCCGGATTGGTTGACGACTTCAATGGCGGTGGCCGGGTTGGGCACGGTGCAGATCAGCGGGGAGCTGTTTTGCACCGGTTGCCTGGTGAATGACGCGGATCCGGCCGCGGGCACGGATTACGTTCTGACGGCGAATCACTGTGTGGACTCACAGGTCGCGGCGAGCGACGTCGAGTTCTACTGGTTTTACCAGACGGCGACGTGTGCTGGGGCGCCGCCCTTGTTGTCGAACCGACCCCGGACGGCGGGGGGGGCGGATTTCGTGGCGGGGGCCTTCAACGAGTTGAGCACGGATTTTGCCCTGCTCCGCCTGCGACGCCCGACGCCCGTCGGGGTTATCTATGCGGGGTGGTCCAGTGACCCGGTCGCGCCGGGCACCGAGGTCGTCGGCATCCACCATCCCTCGGGGGACTTCAAGCGGATCAGCTTCGGCCAAGTCGCTGCCATCCAAGGCGAATACTGGAGCGTCCAGTGGGAGCGCGGCATCACGGAGCCTGGCAGCAGCGGTTCCCCGCTCTTTAGCCCCGCCCACGAATTCATCGGGCAACTCTACGGCGGCCGTTCCTCGTGCCACGAATTGACCGGGCAGGATATTTACGGGCGTTTTGATTCCACCTTCGCCGTCATTGCGCCGTGGTTGCTGGGCGAACCCGTGGTGGTGGCCAATGATCATTTGGCTGATGCCCAAGTCATTGTCGGCCTGAACGGGGAACTCCGCGGCTCCAGTGCGGGCGCGTCCAAGGATCCCGGCGAACCGAGTCATGCCAACAATGGCGGCGGCAAATCGGTCTGGTATCGGTGGACCGCGCCGGCGGACTCGCTCATGACGTTTACCACGACTGGCAGTGGCTTCGACACCCTGCTCGCGGTCTATACCGGCCCGGCGCTCGAAGCTCTGGCGCTGGTAAAAAACAACAACGACAGCGCCGAATACCCCCTGAGCTCGTTGAGTTTCAACGCCACGGCCGGAACCACGTATTGGATCGCGGTTGATGGGTATGACGGCGCCGGTGGGACCGTGGGTTTGAATTGGCTCCCGGGCGCGGATTCCGACTCGTCCTCGAATGACAATTTTTCGGAGGCGCTTGAGCTCACCGGCGGGCGCGGAGAAGTGGGGGTGGCCAACCGCGGTGCCACCAAGGAGCCAGGTGAACCCGAGCACGCCGACATGGCGGGCGGGGCCTCGGTGTGGTTTCGCTGGACGGCGCCGGTCAGTGGGCCGGTGTTCTTCGACACGGAAGGTTCGGACATCGATACCGTGCTTGCGGTTTACCTCGGCCCGGCGGTCGACAATTTGAGCCATCCCGTGGCCTCCTCGGACGACATCGACGCCGACACCGAAATTTATACCAGCCGAGTCAACTTCGTGGCCACGGCGGGCCAGACCTATTATGTCGCCGTGGATGGCTACGGCGAATTGGGGATGGTGGCGGAACAAGGTTTTGTCCTCCTGACTTGGTATCCGCCGCCGCCAACCCTCGGAGCGGCCCCCGCCCACAACCTGTTTTCAGCCGCCCAAGTGCTGACCGGAAATGCCGGGGTCACCACCGGAACCAACCTCCGGGCAACGAAAGAGCCCGGAGAGCCCGACCACACGGGCACGCCCGGCGGGCGTTCCGTCTGGTATCGGTGGACGGCTACCGCCAACGGGTTGATTTCCCTCGATACGGCGGGCTCGAACTTTGATTCGGTGCTCGCTGTGTATACGGGAAACTCCGTGGGCGCACTGACGTTGCTGGGCGGCAACGACGATGTGGATCGTGCGACCCGCCAGAGCCGGGTCACCGTGCGCGCCTCGGCGGGCACGGTTTACCGGGTGGCGGTGGACGGTTACCTGACCTTTAGCGACGTGCTGAGGGAAGGGGCAGTGCGCTTGGCTTGGTCGTTTGAAGCCGGCGGCGATAACGACGACTTCGCCCAAGCGCGGATCCTGACCGGCTTGGTCGGCCGCGTGACCGGGGAGAATCGGTCGGCCTCCGTCGAGCCGGGAGAACCCCGCCACGCAGGCAACCAAGGCGGCGCCTCCACTTGGTTTCGCTGGGTGGCCCCGGCCAATGGGCCCGCGACGTTTGACACGCTGGGCTCGACGTTTGACACCGTGCTGGCGATCTATTCCGGCACCACCGTGGCGGGCCTGTTTGAGCTCGCCCGCGGTGATGACATCAGCCCGGCCCGGGAAATTTACACCAGTCGGGCGACGTTTCCGGCCGTGCAGGGACAAGTCTATCAACTCGCCGTGGACGGCTACCGGCTCGCCGGGGCGAATGCCGACCCGGTGGAAACCGGCAGCATTGTCCTTAATTGGGAGCTCAAGACCGCGGCGGAATTGGGCTTGTTGAATCCAGCGGTCGGGCCCGCCGGCTTTTCCGTCACGGCGACCGGCGGTTCCGGCGACCGGGTGACCCTGCAAGTCACGACCGGGTTTGGTCAGTGGCTCGACGTAACCACAATGACCCTGGACGCCTCCGGGGCGGCACTGCTCAGCGATGCGGCGGCGGCCAGCCGGGCGAATGGCTTTTACCGGGTGATCCGTCCGTAAGTGCCGGCGGTTAGTCGAAGCTCACCCGAAACGCGCTGCTGTCCGCCGCCGCCTCGGTTTCGGTCAGCGTGGGCGACGGGCTCGCGGCCGCGCGGGGTTGGGTTTTCGTCGAGGCGGCCGCGGGATCAAACCGTGCGGATTCCTCGGCGGCCGGGCGCAGGGTTTCGGCGTGGCTGGCGTGACGCCGTTGCACCACGCCGCACACATGCTGGCACAGTTCCAAAATGCTGTGATCGGCGATAAAATAGATGACACTCAGGCCTTCCTTCCGTCGGCCCAAGATGCCGGCTTCGGTCAGAGTTTGCAGGTGACGGGAGGTGTTTGCTTGGTTGAGTTGGGTCGATTCCGTCAACTGGCTGACTGACAATTCTCCCCCCAAGAGCGTGCGGATCAGTTTAAGGCGATTGGGTTCACCCAAGACCCGAAAACGAGCGGCGATGATCTCCAGCGCCTCGTTGGAGAGCAGTTGAGCTTTGGCGATCGATTCAGAAACGGCAGGCATCTTTAAGTTGCATGTGGCTATATGATCAAATACTCATACAGTCAAACAGTAGATTAAAACTATGAAAACTCAACTGCAAGTGGCTGTGCTGGTGGGCGTTTTGGTGGGTGGATTCGGTTCAGGTGCGGCTTGGGCGCAAGGCATGTCGCCCGAGGCTCGCAAAAATATCCATCTCCTGTTCAGTCAGCATGAATCCGTTCGCCGCACGGTCACCATGACGAAGGAGGGTTACCTTGCCTTGACCGAATCCGACCAACCGCAGGTCGCGGCGGCGCTCAAGGCGCACGTGCGGCAGATGGAAGAGCGGTTTCGGCAGGGGCTCATGGTCCGGCGGCATGACCCGGCCTTTGTTGAGTTCGCCGCGCATTACGACGACCTCACCCACCTCGTCGAGCCGACGGACAAGGGGTTGCGGGTGACCGTCACCGGTAAAACCCCGGCCGCCATCAAGGTGGCGCAGAACCATGCGAACGTGGTCACTGATTTTGCCACCAACGGATGGGAGGCCCATGACCGCGACCACGCGGCGGTGCTTCGGTCGGCGACTCCCACGACTCAAGAGTCTTCCAAACCCGCAAAGCAGGCGGCGCTGCCTTGCTGCTCCCAGGGCGGCGAATGTCAGCGGGGCGGCGCGGCGCGCTCGCAGACTGCTTCGCCCGACTCGAAGCCCACCGGGGCGACGGCACCCCATTGAATTTTCCCCACCGCGAACTAATCCCAACCCTAACCTACGATGACCACCGAAAACGCCATCCGTGTCCTGGCCGGAACGATGATTCTAGCCAGTGTTGCCCTTACCTATTTCGTCAGCTCTTGGTGGCTATTACTGACCGGTTTTGTCGGGCTGAACCTGATCCAATCCGCCTTCACCGGCTTTTGCCCGGCCGAGCTCATTTTGAAAAAATTGGGTTTGACCAAGGGGGAATGCTGCGCGCGGCCGACGACCAAAGCTTGAACCGGCCCCACTATGATTGTTTTTCGGGCTCCTTCGCCGCGGCGCACCGTCCGCCCCGCCGTCCTTGCGGTGGTATTGGCCGGCGGGCTTTGGGCCAGTAGCGGGTGTCACCGACAGCCCCCAGCCCCGGCCGCCGTTTCTCTGCCCCCGGTGGCGGTCAAACTGGTCGCGGTCGAAGCGCACGGCCTGACCGCAGTCGAGGAGGTTGTGGGCACTGTGCGCGCCAAGCTCCGGGCGGCGGTTGAAGCCAAGTTGGCTGGGCGGGTTGAAACATTGCTGGTGGCTCCCGGACAAACCGTGAAGCGGGGCGACTTGTTGGCGACCTTGGAGGCGCGGGAGGCGTTGGCGCGGCTCGATTCCGCCCAAGCCGTCCGCGAACAGGCGACGCGGGATTGGGAGCGCGTGGGCCGGTTGGTGCGGGATGGCGCGGCGACGGTGGCCGAGCTCGACGCGGTGCTGGCCCGTCAGCGGGTGGCGGCGGCCGCGGTGGTGGAGGCCGAAACGATGGTGGGCCATGCCCGGGTGGTTGCGCCGTTTGACGGGGTGATTACGCGCAAGTTGGCTGACCTTGGCGATTTGGCCACGCCGGGGCGACCGTTGCTGGAGTTGGAGGATCCACAGCGGCTGCGCTTTGAAGCGGATGTGCCGGAGGCCCTGTTGGAGCGGCTGCAATTGGGTGCCAAATTGCCGGTCCGGTTGGCCGCGCTGAAAGAACCCGTGGAAGGGGTCGTGGGCGAGATCGCCCCCGTGGCGGAGGCGGTGAGCCGGACGTTCCTAGTTAAGCTCGAGCTACCGTTCTTGCCGGGGGTGCGGGCGGGCCAGTTTGGTCGGATGGCCGTGTCGACTGGCGAGGCGGCCGTGCCGCATGTTCCGGCGGCGGCAATTTTTCAGCGGGGGCAGTTGGAATATGTTTTTGTCGCCGACGGCGGTTACGCTCGGCTCCGGCTGATCCGCACGGGAAAACACTTCGGCCGCGAGGTTGAAATCGTCGCGGGGTTGAACGTGGCGGAGCGGGTGATCGTCGAGGGCGGGGAGCGGGTTCAAGACGGCCAGCCCGTGGAGGTGCAGCCGTGAAGTCAGACCCAGCTCCGGAACCCGCCGGCGGCGGGCTTGGTTTGGCCGGCCGGATTGCGGCGGCGTTCATCGACTCCAAACTGACGCCTCTGGTCATTGTTGCGTCGATCCTGTTGGGCGCCTTTGCGGTGCTTCTGCTGCCCCGCGAAGAGGAGCCGCAGATCAAGGTGCCGATGATCGATGTGCTGGTTGCGATGCCGGGCTTTTCCGCCCAAGAAGTTGAGGAGCGCGCCGTCCGGCCGATGGAGAAGTTGCTCTGGGAGTTGCCTGGCGTGGAATACCTCTACTCGCAAGCCCGGGAGGGGGAGGCGCTCACGATCGTGCGCTTTAAGGTCGGCTCCGATCCGGATACCAGCCTGGTCAAGGTGTCGGAGAAGTTGCGCGCCAATTTCGATCGGGTGCCGCATGGGGTGGCGTTTCCGCTCATCAAACCCAAGTCGATTGATGACGTGCCCATCTTGGCCCTGACTTTTCACAGCGCCCGTTATGACCACCTCACTTTGCGGCGTCTGGCCGCTCAGGTGGATGACGCGGTGAAGCAGGTTCCGCTCGTCGCGGAAACCACCCTGATTGGCGGCGCCCGCCGGGAACTGCGGGTGTTGCTGGATCCCGCGAAACTGGCTTCGCGCGGGCTGAGTCCCGTGGGTTTGATCCCGATGTTGCGTCAGGCCAACCGCCAGTTTCGAAGTGGCGAGCTGACGTCGAACAATCAGTCCGTGATCGTAGAGACGGGCGCGTTTTTGCAGACCGCGGAGGACGTAAAGAACGTCGTCGTGGGAGTCACCGGTGGCCGGCCCGTTTACCTCCGTGAAGTGGCCGACATCGTGGACGGGGCGGAGGAGCCGGCCAACTACGTTTTCTTTGGCCCTGGACGTGGTGCCCAAGTGACCGGGGCTGAGGAACCTGCCGTGACGCTGGCCGTCGCCAAACGGCCCGGCGCCAATGCGGTTGGCGTTGCCGAAGAGGTGTTGCGCAAAGTGGAGCTGCTCAAAGGGACAATCATTCCGGCGGATGTCACGGTCTCCGTCACGCGGCACTACGGTGAGACGGCCGCCGAGAAGTCCAACGAACTGCTGCTGCACATGGGCATTGCCGTAGTGAGCGTTTCGATCCTGATCTGGCTCACACTCGGGTGGCGCGAGGCCGGGATCGTGGCCGTGGCGATTCCGGCGACGCTCGCGCTCACGTTGCTCGTCTTCTACCTCTACGGTTTCACGCTGAACCGCATCACCCTGTTCGCCCTGATCTTCAGCATCGGCATCTTGGTGGATGATGCGATCGTGGTGGTGGAAAACATCGTGCGGCATTTCCACCTGCCCCAGAACCAAGGCCGGCCCTGGAACTCCATCGCCGTCGAAGCGGTCAGTGAAGTGGGCAATCCGACCATCCTCGCGACGTTTGCGGTGATTGCCGCCGTGCTGCCGATGGCGTTCGTGGGCGGCTTGATGGGGCCCTATATGCGCCCGATTCCGATCGGGGCGAGCGCCGCCATGTTTTGGTCACTGCTCATCGCCTTCATCGTCACCCCGTGGGCGAGCATCCGCATGCTGCGCTGGGTGGGCGGCCGGGAACGGTTGGCAAAACTGCACGCCGGAACTTCCTCGGCGCCCCCGCGGCCGGCCGGTTCCGCGCCGGAGCATGCCGAAGACGCCCTGACGCGCCTTTATCGCCGGGTGATGAATCCGCTGCTGCACCACCCGGTTTGGCAATGGACCTTTCTCGGCGTGATCACCGCGCTGCTACTCGGTGCGATGGCGACGGTCGGCTTCGGTTGGGTGAAGGTGAAGATGCTGCCCTTCGACAACAAATCGGAGTTCCAGATCATCCTCAACCTACCCGAGGGTAGTTCGCTGGAACGCACCGCCCAAGCCGCCCGCGAGCTTGCCGCCGCCGTGCGCACGGAACCGGAGGTCACGGACTACCAAATCTACGTGGGCGTGGCGTCGCCGTTTAATTTCAACGGCTTGGTGCGGCACTATTTTATGCGCCGCGGGGCGAACGTGGCCGACGTGCAGGTAAACCTCGTCGGCAAACATGCGCGAAAAGCCCAGAGTCACGAGCTTGCCAAGCGCGTCCGGCCTGCCGTGGCGGCTATCGCCGAAAAATATGGGGCCCGCGTCGCGGTCGCTGAGGTGCCGCCCGGGCCGCCGGTGCTCCAGACGTTGGTCGCCGAAATTTACGGCCCAACGGACGCCGCCCGATTCGCGTTGGCGCAGCAGGTGCGGGACATCTTCAAGAGCACGCCCGGAGTGGTGGATGTCGATTGGTATGTCGAGGCCGACCAGCCCAAGACCCGCTTCGTCATCGACAAGGAAAAGGCGGCGCTCCACGGCCTCAGCGCCGAGACGATTTCGCAGACCCTGAAGATCGCCGTCGGGGGCGAGTCGGTGGATTTGCTGCACATCCCCCGGGAAAAGGACGACGTGAATCTGGTGTTGCAGTTGCCGCGGTCCGCCCGCACCCGGCCGGAGGAGTTGCTGGCTCTGCGCGTGCGCAGCGGCGACGCCAACGCCTTGCCCGAACCCGGGACCGCGTTCGCCGGTCCACCGCTGGTGCCGTTGCGCGAATTGGTCAAACTGGAGTCCGGTTACGCCGACAAGAGCCGTCACCGCAAGAACCTGATGCCCGTGACCTATGTCATTGGCGACGTGGCCGGTGAAATCGAGAGCCCGGTGTATGCGATCGCGGAGATGAATCGGAAACTGGCCGTGCTGGGGGGGGCTGATGGACTCAAGGTTTACAATTCGGCCATGCCCTTCAGTGACGCCCAGCCGGCGTTAAAGTGGGACGGCGAATGGCAGATCACGCTGGAGGTGTTTCGGGATCTCGGCCTCGCGTTCGCGGCCGTGCTGGTTTTGATCTACGTGCTGATGGTCGGGTGGTTCCGCTCGTTCCTCACGCCGCTCGTCGTGATGGTGGCGATCCCGTTCTCGCTCGTCGGCATCCTGCCGGCGCACGGGGCGATGGGCGCTTTCTTCACGGCCACGTCCATGATTGGGTTCATGGCGGGGGCGGGCATCGTGGTGCGGAACGCAATCATCCTCGTGGATTTCATCGAACAACGCCTGCGCGAGGGGCTGCCGCTGGACCAAGCTGTCGTGGACGCGGGCGCGGTCCGCTTTCGCCCGATGGTGCTGACCGCGGCCGCGGTGATCGTGGGGGCTGCGGTGATTTTGGCCGATCCGATCTTCCAAGGATTGGCCATTGCGCTGATGGCCGGTGAAGTCGCGTCCCTGCTCATCAGCCGCATGGCGGTGCCCGTGCTCTACTTTATGGCCAACCGCCGGGCTCACGGCGAACCGATCCAAGCATGATTCGCTCACTACTTCCCCTCGTCGTCGGCGCGGCCTTGGGCTCGTTGCTGGGTTACTTTGGCCAATGCAACTCAGGCACGTGTCTGCTCACTTCCACGTGGTGGCGCGGCGCCCTCTATGGCGCCCTGATTGGGTTGCTCTTTGCGTTTGGTTCCTCCCGGCCCGCATGAACAAATTACTTCATCTCAGTCTGAGCGTGATGACCCTGCCACTGGGGCTCGTTGCGCAAAACCAATTGGAGCCGGCCGAGGTCGGTCCGAAGATTGTGGCCGAAACCTTCGGCCAACTCAGCGCCGCACTGGGTGACGCGGTGGCGCAATCCGGGGCACCGGGGGCGTTGCGAATCTGCGCGGAAAAGGCGCCGCAAATTGCCACCGAAGTGGGTTTGGCGCACGGGGTGACGATTCGCCGGGCGAGCCAACGGCCGCGCAACCCGCGGAATGTCGCCGACCACACCGAGCAGGAGGTGTTGGCTGCGTTTGCGGACGCGTTAACCCGCCGCGAAACACCGAAGGCGCAAACGCGCCTGAATGAGGATGGCAGTCGGTCGTTTTTCGCTCCGATCGTGTTGGCGAATCCGCTGTGCCTGCAATGCCACGGGGTGGTGGTGCAGGAGGTTAAACCGGCCACCGTGGAAGCCCTCCGAAAATTGTATCCCGATGACCGCGCCACCGGCTTCAAGCTCGGTGACCTGCGGGGGCTGTGGCACGTCCGGTTTCCGGCCAAGCCTTGAAATGCTCCGCTCTAGAACTGAATTTCAGCCCGTTGTCCCCCAGCAGATCCCCGACTCTTGATGTATGAACTCTTCCCGTTGGAATCCTTACCTCGTGGGTGCGCTGATTGGCGTTCTCAGTCTCTTGGCGTTTTCTTTGGCGGACAAACCCATCGGCATCTCCACCGGTGTCGCCCAAGCGGCCGGCGCCTGCGCGGTGCCGGTGTTCGGCTCGGTGGCGGTGGCGGAAAACACCTACTGGTCCAAAAAAGCGCTGCCGGCCTGGGATTACGGCAGCCTATTCGTGCTCGGGACGTTCTTTGGGGCGCTCGGGAGCGCCTTGGTGAGTGGTAGCTTCAAGTGGTCCGCCATGCCGACGGTTTGGCAGGAACGCTTTGGTCCGTCGGTGCCCAAGCGGCTGCTGGCCGCCTTTTGCGGGGGCATCCTCATTATTTTCGGGGCGCGCTTGGCGGATGGCTGCACCAGCGGTCACGGAATCAGTGGCACGTTGCAACTGGCCCTCAGCAGTTGGGTGTTTTTTCTCGTCCTGTTCGCCTCCGGCATGGCGACCGCCCAATTGCTTTTTCGTCGTCAGCCCCAAGCCTGAATCCAAGGGTCGCCATGAATCTTCCTTTTGCCTTCATCACCGGCTCCAGCCTCCTTGGGGCTGGACTGCTTTTCGGCTGCCTCTTCGGCGTGCTGCTACACCGCGGCGGCGTGACTGATTTTAACGTCATCGTGCGGCAGTTCCTCCTGCGCGATTTCACCGTCCTTAAAGTCATGTTCACCGCCATCGTGGTCGGTGGCGTCGGGGTGTTTGGGCTCCACGGACAGGAGTTGGCGAACTACCACATCAAGCCCGCGATGCTGCTTGCGGTCGTCAGCGGCGCCGCAATTTTCGGGGTCGGCATGGTGGTGTATGGCTATTGCCCGGGCACCGGGATCGCCGCCCTCGCCACCGGCAAGTTGGATGCCTTGGTCGGTTTCCTTGGGATGCTCGTGGGGGCCGGGATGTATGCGCTGAGCTACGACTGGATGGCGGTCCACGTCCTGCCCGTCGGCAATCTGGGCAAAAAACGGCTGCCCGACTTCGCCACCCTGCCTGAATGGGCGTGGTATTTGGGCCTCGTAACCTTGGCGGCGGGGGTCTTTACGTTGGTTGCTCGGGTCGAGCAAAAGCGCTTGGCTCAACCCCGTGGCACCCAGCCGGATTAAAAATGAGTTCCCCGGGCGGGAAAGCACCCAAGGCTGTCCTGAGCCATAATCGTTTGCCGGGGGTGACAACTAGGATTAGGCAGTCAAGGCGGCCGCGAATTCTAGCCCGCGGCTTGGCTTGGCCGGGTTCAGGTCGGAGCTGTCCAGCCGAGCGGCAGCCTGCGGAAAGCCGCTGCTTTGGCGCTCGGTTTCGGAGTCGAAAGACGAGCCGGGAAGTCCTGAATACCTGTTCCAAGGGCTTGCGAAAATCTCAACAACCACCTCAGTATTAGGTAATCGTGACCGGTTTAGATCATAACCATCTGCTCGACGAACTGTCGAAGTCCCAGATTTTCGCGGACTACCAGAAGGCGTTCGGCGAAGCCACCGGGTTGCCCCTGTCGTTGCGCAACATCTCGGCGTGGCGGCCTGTCCATGAACATAGTCCGCAGGAGAATCCCTTTTGCACTCTCATGGCCAAGACCAGTCGGACGTGTGCGGCGTGTTTGGAGAATCAGGAAAAGATCGCAGAGAACCCCGGTCCCGGGGCCCGGAACGCGGTCTGTTTCGCCGGGTTGACCGATACGGCCATCCCCCTCCGATTTGGCCACGAGTTGGTCGGTTTCCTCCAGACTGGCCAAGTGTTTGTCGGTAAAAAACCGGACCGCCGGCAATTTGGCAAGGTCACCAAGCAGTTGCTGGAATGGGGTTTCAAGACCGACCTGAAAAAAGTCGAAGAGGCTTGGTTTCAGTCTCAAGTTTTGAGTCAGGGGCAATATGAGGCGTTGGTTCGGTTGCTGGCGATCTTTGCCCAGCACCTGTCCATCGTCGGCAATCAGGTGCTCGTCCAACAGCGCAACTCGGAGCCGCCCGCCATCGTCCGGGCCAAGCAATACATTGCCGAACATCAGAGCGAGGAACTTTCCCTCGGCGAGGTGGCCAAAGCGGTCAACACCAGTTCGTTTTACTTCTGTAAATTGTTCAAGAAGGCCACGGGCCTCAACTTCACCGACTACGTGTCGCGGGTGCGCGTCGAGAAGGCGAAGAATCTCCTTTTGAACCCCAACACGCGCGTCAGCGAGGTCGCTTACGAGGTCGGTTTCCAGTCCCTGACGCACTTTAATCGCGTTTTTCGCAAGATCGTGGGTGAGTCGCCGACGGAATACCGGCATCGGCTGGAGCATCCGCATGGCGCCCACTAAAAAATACCCCGCGTCGGCCGTTTTTCGAGTTGGGGGTAAGTTTCCCGGTAAAGAGTTTGACGCCACAACCGCCTGTGGTTACGGAGTGGCTCGGCTTCAACCGGTTGTGTAAAGCCGGTCTAAAGTATGCGTTGCCCCAAATGCGCTTGTCAGGACGACAAGGTGATTGATTCACGAGCCTCCAAAGAAGGTTCGATCATTCGCCGTCGGCGCGAATGCCTCGGTTGTGAGCATCGGTTCACGACTTACGAAGAGATCGAGCACCAAGAGCTTACCGTGGTAAAGCGGGATGGGCGTCGCGAGGCGTTTTCCCGGGAGAAACTGCGGGCGGGCATTCAGCGGGCGTGCGATAAGCGACCCGTGGCGCAGGAGACCATCGATGGGGCTGTCGGTCGGGTTGTGGAAGAGTTGGGCGAACGCCATGATCGCGAAGTGCCCGCCATGGAAATCGGGGAGCGCGTCATGAGGGAGCTGCGGACGATTGATGCCGTGGCTTATGTTCGCTTCGCCAGCATTTATCGGGAATTTGCCGAGGTCGGCGAATTTGTGGAAGAAATCAACCGCCTAGCCACGCAGTTGCCTCCGGATAAGCGTCAGATGGCGCTCATTCCGGAAGGCGAAGGACCCAAAAACTGAAACGCTCATGATTGCACTCCGGGATGATTGCTTATTGGTGGCGCAAGGTGGCGGTGGTTTCTTGCCGTGCAGCGCTGAGCAACTGACCTTGGAAGTGATCGGCGATAACGGTGCTGGGGTAGATCCGGAAACCCTCAAGCACGCCGTGGCTGCCGTGATGCATTACTTCCGCGCCGAACTGCAACGCACCACGATCACCATGGCGGAATTTTCCGCGATGCTCAGCCGGGTGTTGGCCGGGCTGGGAATAGCCGCGGAGATCACGGAAGACGGTGAGGCGTCCAGTGACGTCCGAATTGCGGATCTCGGCCTGTTGGCGGCCGATGGCGCTCCGGCCGGTGAACTCGAATTTTGCCAACGATTACGCACGTTGCTGCGGGAACAATTGGCGGCCGCGCCGACGCGCGTTGAATTTCATGGACTTCGCAATTGCGTTAAACGGTTAACTGGTAGAAAACATTGGTGTCCCGAGTGTGAGAAGACCGCGGCATGGATTTTAGAAATGATACGGGGTTGGTTTGAGCAGGATGCAGTGTCCCGCCCGACCGCCCTGTTAATTCGATAATGTTTCGCGGGGCGACGGTGTTTGAGTCTGAAGTGGTTTGCTCCTCCCCTCCCTCCCCAAAATTGCTCCAGATCGCTGTCGCCCCGCCACTTTTCGCCATGACCCTGTTCGAGCGCATTGCGGCCCGCCAGATTCCCGCGGAAATCGTATTTGAAGATGACTTAGTCTTGGCCTTCCGGGACATCAATCCCCAAGCGCCGGTCCATGTTTTGATCGTCCCCAAGCGTCAAATCTCGCGGATCAATGAAGCGACGGCTGACGAGGCCGTTCTGTTGGGTCACCTACTGCTCAAGGCGGCGGAAGTCGCCCGCACGCTCGGTTTGACGGAGTCAGGGTTTCGGTTGGTGATTAACAACGGCCGCGATGGCGGTGAGACTGTGCCCCACCTCCATTGTCACCTTTTGGGTGGTCGGCCGCTCGCTTGGCCGCCCGGTTGATTGACGCCCCGGGGGCCGTCCTTAGTGTCATCCCATGTATTGGCCGAAACGGAACCGCTGGGCGGCTGCCCTTGTGGCGGTGGGACTTTTTTCCGCGGGTTGTGACCTGTGGAACCGCACCGCGGGTGACGAGGAGCGGGAAATGCATTACGTGCAGGGGATCAACTGGCAGATTCAGGGCCAGACGGCCAAGGCGATCGAGAGTTTCACCCGTGCGTTGCAGACCAATCCCAATAGTGCGGCCGCCCATTTGTCGCTGGGTGACCTGCATTACAAGTCGACCCAGAACTTTCTGGTCGCGGCGTATCACTACAACGAATTTTTGCGGATCAAGACGGCCCGCCAAGCCGGCTTCCGGGACCAGGGCGTTGAAGACCTGATCAAGAGTTGTGAACTGACCGTGGCGGCCAAATACGCCAACGCCGTCGCCCGCCAAGAAAATCAAGTGGCCTTGGAATCGCTCCGACTCGAAGTCAGCAGCCTACGTGAAGAGAATCGAATTTTGAAGCGGGCGGCGGGCATTGAATCGCTTCGAACTGTAGCCACCAACCCGCCGCCGGTGCTTCAGCGCGCCAATCCGCCGGGGGCCGTCAGCCGGGGGGCAGGTCCCTCCGTCCCCCCTCCGTCGGCGCGGATCAGCACCCCACAGTTACCGACGCCTTCGCCCGAGAAGGCGCCGGGCCGCACCCACAAGGTCGTCCCGGGCGAGATTCCCTCGACCATTGCCCGGCGTTATGGGGTTTCCACCAAGGCCCTGATGGCGGCAAATCCCAACGTGCGCGCCAATCAATTGCGCGTGGGGCAGGTGCTCCAAGTGCCGTCCCCGGAGCGGGATCGCTAAATCCGAGGGGTTGCCGACCGCTGGTGAGGGCGGCACTGTTCACACCCTGTAAGCCATGGCGGGCCGAATCATTTTCATCGCCCTCGCGTCCTTTTGGATCGTGATGAATGTCTTGCTTTGGCGGGCTGAATTCGGTCGAGGTCAGGAGACAGTTTCCGATGTCAAACCGGAGACGGTGATGGATCGACTGCTGAACGCGCCCGATGTCTCAAACCTACAAGTGCTGCACCATGGTGCGGTCATTGGCACTTTGAGCTGGAAGCCGTTCGTCACCGAAGTCGGCGCGCCGACGGATGACGCGGCTGTGGTCCTTGAAGGCATGGTCGTCAGCGCGGGCTACAGCGTAGACGCCGAACTCACGATCAACGCGGAGTTGCCAACGGATCGGTGGCGTGTGTTGAGTCATCTGGAGTTGGATACCAATAAGGTGTGGCAGGAGTGGACAATCCGCGTCCAGCAGCGGCCGGCGATTTGGGAACTGGTGGCCCGCCAAGGTGAGGACGACGTGGTGCTGCGGTTTGAGGAGGGCAAAGAGCGCTGGGAAAAACGGTTCTCACTGCGCGATTTGGCGAATCCCCGCAGCGTGCTTGGGCCTTACGCGCTGCTGTTGCCGGGGCCACTGGTCCGTCACCTCGGGCAACTCGACGCGCCGGCCGCTGAGCGCAGTTTCAAATGGCGGGCCACCCACGATTGGTTGCGAGTGGGGCGCAATCGCGTGCGGGTTTACCGGCTCAGTGCCAGCCTGTTTGCCAACTACGAACTGGTCGTCTACCTGAGCCGCGCCGGCGAAGTGCTCAAGGTCCAACTGCCGGACACGTTCATGCTGTTGAACGAAGCCTTGCCCGGATTGCGCAAAGAAGGAGCGGGCAAAAATGACTAAATCACCGCGCAAGGCCACGTCCCAGGAACATCTCCCTGCATGATTGAGCTCCACCAACTCGTGAAGCATTTCGGCGACGTTCGCGCCGTCGATGGGGTGTCGTTAGTCGTCCCGAAGGGCGAATTCTTCTGTGTGCTCGGTCCGAATGCGGCTGGCAAAACGACTACGATCAAGCTGCTCGTCGGCTTGCTCAAGCCGACGAGCGGTTCGGCCCGGGTGGCGGGGTTTGACATCCAGCAGGAGCCGATCAAGGCCCGTTCCTGCCTGAGTTACGTGCCGGATTTTCCGTTTCTTTACGAAAAACTCACCCCGTGGGAGTTCCTCCGTTTCACCGGCCAGTTGTTCCGGATGAATGACGACGAGATTCGGCGTGGCGCGGCCGAACTCGTGCCGCGCTTTAGCCTAGATGAATGGCTGCACAAACCCATTGAGGGCCTCAGTCACGGCACGCGGCAACGGGTCGCCATCGCCGCGGCGCTGCTGCACTCGCCCGCGGTGTTTGTCATTGATGAGCCGATGGTCGGTCTTGATCCGCACCACGCGCGCATCGTGAAGGATGTGCTGAAAGAACGCACCCGCTTGGGCATGACCGTGTTCATGAGCACGCACCAGATCTATGTCGCCGATGAGATGGCCGACCGGGTGGGCATTTTCCACCGAGGGCGGATCATCGCTGTGGGCACGCCGTCGGAGTTGCGCCGGCAGGCCGGCACCGACGGTGCGTTGGAGACCGCCTTTCTCGCCCTCACTGAGGGCGAAACGGAACGGAACCCAGCCCCATGAATCGGTCCGCGTGCCCCCATTATCACCGGCGGCCAAAGGGCGTGCCGGTGGCCCGAGGACCCGCGGCATGAAGGTTCCGTCGTCCGGAGTCTGCTCCCCTTCGCCGTTGCGACTGCTGGTGCGAATTGCCCTGTTGTCGTCGTGGCGGCGGCTGTTGGCCCTGCGCGAACAGTCGTGGTTCCTGCTCGCGGTCATCGGGACCTTTCTCGCCGGCTACCTGGCCTTGGCGTTCAGTCTCTTTTACGGCGGGCTGAAGTTCATTTCCAAGTTCCCCGGTCTTGGGGGGCTGCTGGTCGAGCGGTTGATCTTCGTGCTGTTTGCGTTCCTGTTCGGCCTGCTGCTGATCTCCAACCTCGTCATCAGTTATACGAACCTGTTCAAGAATCGCGAAACCAGTTTCCTCCTGACGCTGCCGGTGCCCACCGCGGTGATTTTTCAGTGGAAGCTCATGGAATCGACCCTGCTCGCTTCGTGGGCGTTTGTGTTCCTGATCGCGCCGCTGCTGTGCGCCTATGGGCTCGTGAACCACGTCGCGTGGCATTTTTACCCGATGGTGTTGGTGCTGCTTGGCCTGTTCATCGTGTTGCCAGGGGTCTGCGGCGCGTGGGCCGCGGTCACCCTCGCCCGGGTTCTTGATCGCAAGGCGTTTCAAATCCTTCTCGTCACCGGCCTGCTAGCCTTGAGCGGCTTCATGTTACTCCAATTCCGGCCGCTCCCGGTCGCCGACGAGGAACTCGAAACCCGGGTGCTGTTGGTGATCGATCGGTTGTTGGAGAATACCAGTTTTGCCAACTTCCCGTTGCTGCCCAGCTACTGGATTAGCGCGAGCGTGCAAAATTGGAGCGAAGGCGCCTTGGGCTCGGCCGTTTTCTTCGCCCTAGTGATGCTGAGTTACGTGTTGTTCTTCGGCGCGATCGCCTGCCAGCGGTTGGGGAACGCGTTTTACGAAGCGTCCAACCGTGTTCACAGCCGCGGCAGCCTGTTCGCCCGCTGGTCTTGGTTTCAGGCCCGTGCCATCCGACAGCAAACGGTCGAGTCCGGCCAACTCCGGTTGCGTGCGGGCGATGGGTTGGATTCGTTGCTCAGTTTCGGCGGCTGGTTGGCGCCCGACACCCGCGCGTTGGTGGGCAAAGATCTGCGCGTCTTTTGGCGCGACACGACGCAGTGGGCGCAAACCGCCATGCTCTTTGGTCTGCTGGGCGTATACATCATCAACTTGCGCCACTTCACGCGGCAGTTGGATTCGCCCTTTTGGCTCTCGCTCGTGAGCTTTTTGAACCTAGGTGCCTGCGCGCTGAACCTGGCAACCCTGACCACCCGGTTTGTCTTCCCGCAATTCTCGCTCGAAGGCCGGCGCGTGTGGCTCGTGGGCCTCGCCCCGATCGGCCTCGTTCGGGTCGTGCGCCTGAAATTCTGGCTCGCGAGCATCGCCACGCTCGCCGTCACTCTCGGCTTGGTGTTGCTCTCCTGTTCGATGCTCGGCCTCGATGCCGCCCACACGTTCTTTTTCGGCCTTTCGGTCACGGTGATGACCTTCACACTCAACGCCATTGCCGTCGGCTTGGGGGCGCTGTATCCGAACTTCAAGGAGACGAATCCGAACAAGATCGTCAGCGGCTTTGGCGGCACTTTCTGCCTCGTGCTCAGCTTCGTTTACATCTTGGTTTCGGTGGTGCTGCTGGCGGTCAGCAGCCCTTGGGGCTGGAAGCCGGACATGACCGACCCGTTTGCCGGTGCGCGGGCGGCGTCGACGTGGACCGCCTTTGTGCTCGTGAGTTTCCTCGCCGGTTGGTTCCCGCTTCGGCTCGGACTTCGCAAGGTCGCCACGGCGGAATTGTAAACGCCTCGGCCCCCGGGAAGCCCCCCAACGCCGGGCCAGGCTCGTCGCTGGACTCCGCAAGATTGACAACTCGTGTTTGGTTGTTATCCAACAGTTCGCTTCAGTGCTCTGACCATGCCCCCAAAACTCCATCTCCAGCTCGACGAACGTTCCGGTGTGCCGGTCTATCGGCAGATGATGGATCAGTTCAAATACTACGTGGCCGGTGGCGTGCTCCGGCCGGGGGATCAGATCCCCTCGATCCGCGAGCTGGCGTCCGCCCTCCAAGTCAACCCCACCACGGTGGTCAAAGCCTACACCGAACTGGAACGCTCCGGACTCATCGAAAAACGCCACGGCAAAGGAGCGTTCGTGGCGCCCAACGCCCGGGCCTTTACCCAGCTTGAGCAGGAGGAAGCCCTCCGGCGGTCGGCCAAGCAGCTCGCGGTAGAAGCGACCCAGATGCAGATGCCGGCGCCCAAGGTCATCACCGTGGTGCGCGAGGAGCTCGGAGCCTTGCATTCGGACCGATCCGGGGAAGATGTCCCGGTGAAATTCGCCGTCGTCGGTGGCGGCGCCTGATGTTTTTTCCTGCGCGAGGCGCGTTCCGTTTCAAACCGACAGGCAGGTGTGGGTCGGACCTTGAAGCGGCGGTTTGACACAATTCACTCAGGACTTCTTGCCCCCCGCTTCCCACCGATGCAGCCCGCCGACATTTTTGCTCGTGGCTTGACCAAGGCGTTTCGCGATGGAGTCGTGGCGGTCAACGGCTTCGACCTGCGGGTCGCGCGCGGGACGGTTTACGGACTCATCGGCCGCAACGGGGCAGGCAAGACGACTGCCCTCAAGCTGCTCATGGGCTTGCTCAGGCCCGACAAAGGCGAGGCGCAGGTCCTCGGCTCCTCCCTGTGGGAAGCGCCCCCGGAACACCGGCAGAAAGTCGCTTACGTTTCCCAGTCCCAACAGGTGCCCGAATGGATGTCGCTTGAAGAACTGGGGCGTTACGCGGCGCATTTTTACGCCGCGTGGGAGCCGGAAATCCTGAAACAACAGGCCCGGCGCTGGGAACTGCCCCTGCGCATGCCGATCGCCAAGCTCTCCGGCGGCAACCAGCGGCTGGCGGCCCTCGCGGTGGCGCTCGCCACCCGGCCGGAAGTGCTGCTGCTCGACGAGCCGGCGGCGGGTCTGGATCCGGTGGCCCGGCGGGAACTGAACGTCTGCCTCGTGGACGCGCTGTTGCGGGATGAAGGCTGCACAATCCTGCTGTCCACCCATTTACTCGGTGACCTTGAACGCCTCGCGACTCAGGTCGGCATCATGGACCGGGGCCGCATTGTGACCGCCGGACCGGTCGAAGATTGGCAGCGCACGATGCGCCGGGTGCAGGTTGTGTTTCCGGCCGACGCGCCCCCGGCCGACTTTGCGATTCCAGGGGCGATCCGTTCGCGGACGCTGGGGCCGGTGGTCACGGCGCTGACGCGGGTGGACGACGAGGCACAGCTCGCCGGCGTGCGGGCGCTACCCGGCGCACGGGTGCAGATCTTCCCGCTGACGCTGGAAGAGTTGTTCGTGGATTGGTTCAGCGGTTCGCCCGACAGTCCGCTTCCCAGTGACGAGCCGTCCGAGCCGTCCGGCCTGGCCGATGCCGAGCGTTCGATTCGCCCGCCGGATCGCGCGCTTTAGAATTCCGCGGGTCCCCGCAGCTCTAGACCCGGGTTCAACGCGGTGCCGCCAGCTTGAATTCCGGAATCCGCACGAACACGCGGCGGCCATCTTGGTCCAAGCCGATGAAGGCCCCGGTCGCGACGCCCTTTGAAGTCGGCAGCGCGTGCCAGGAATTATAGCTGAACTTGTCCCCCGGCAGAATCGTGGGCGTTTTACCGACGACGCCGTCGCCTTCTAGCACCAACTGGGTGCCATCAGCGTGCGATACGACCCACTTGCGCCCCTTGATGGTCACGGCCACTTCGGCGTCGTTGTGGATGCTCAGGAAATAGACAAACGCATGTTCCTTCCCGTCGGATTCCTCCGGGTTGAGATGCCGATACACGAGCCGGTCCAGCGTCACACGCAGGCCGGGCATTTCCACGGGGGCAGAAGTTTTCATCAGTCAGGAAAGGGGAACCGCCGGCGGTCGAGTCTGGGCGATGAGCTTGCGGAGCTGTGCTTCAACTTCCCGAACCCGCGGCAACCCGATGAAACCAACCGCGGTCGCACGGTGGTCACCGTGGCGGTCCCGCCACGAGCGCCGGGAAAAAATCAGGTCACCGGAACCGTCGGCCTGTTCGGTCCGTTCCAAGGTTTGCAGCTCTTCCGGCTCGAATGACTTCACGGCGCGGGCACCGCGCCAGCCCGGTTCAGAAATCAGGACCCGCCGGTCGGTGATCGCATAAAGCACGCCTGCGGCCTTGCGGCGGCCCCACCACGGGGAGGACAACAGGCCAAGACCGATCAGGATGAACGGCACGCCGAACAGCGGGAAAAACCAGCGAAAACCCATGGCCATGGCGTGGTCGCCCGGGATCGCTCGCGTGCCGAAAAACGCCATGCAAGTCCAGAACACCGCGAACGCCGTCCACGGAATGCCGAAGAGCACCGCGGCCCAACTGCCGCGGGTATAACGCTTCGGCAACGGCTGGCCGGACCACAGCACCCGCTCGCCCGGGGCCAGCTCACGGTCCAGCTCCTGCTGGAGTTGGCGCGGGATGGGCAGTTCGCGGGCGATCATGGGTTGGCTGGACTGCTTAAAGACGCTTTGCGAGTTCGGCCTGGCTGTGGGCAAAAACTTCGCGGTGCAGCGAATTGCCGTGGGCATCCATCGTCACCACGGCGGGGAAATTCACGACCTCCAGTTCCCAGATCGCCTCGGGCGAACCGAACTGCTCCAACAAGTAAACGCCCTTCACGCGTGTCACGCATTCGGCGAGCACCTGCGCCGCGCCGCCGATGGCGTGGAGATAGACGCAGCCGTGGGCCTGACAGCCGGCGAGCGTCTGGTCGCCCATGCCGCCCTTGCCGATCACGCCGCGCAGGCCGAAGTCGCCGATGATCTGGGCCTGATACGGCTCCTCCCGGATGGACGTCGTGGGGCCGGCCGCGGTGCATTTCCACGTGCCGTCGTCCTGCTTCATCATCACGGGGCCGCAATGGTAAAGGAGGCCGCCGGCGAGGTTCACCTCGGGGGGCAGTTGGCCGCCCTCATGCAAGTATTTGTGCACGGCGTCGCGCCCGGTGTAGAGCGTGCCGTTGATCTGGACCTCGTCGCCGACCTTCAGCGCGCGAATGGTGGCTTCGGAAATGGGAGTGGTGAGGGTGGTCATATGCCTAAAGCGGGTGAAAATTAGTAAAGCCACCCGGTGATCTGGGAATCGGCACCCAGCGTCACGCCTTGCCGGCGGTAGGCCCAGCACATGTAGCTCACGCTGACAAAATACGACGCCGGCACGCGGTTGGCCGCGCAGATTTTCACACCGAGCAACGTCGTCTTGCCACCGAAACCCATCGGGCCGATGCCGAGTTCGTTGGCCGTCTTGAGGATGTCCTGCTCCAGCGCGTCGAGCTTGGGCTCGGGGTTGCGGTCATCCAGCTTCCGCAGGAATTGCTGCTTGCTGAACTCATAGCCCGTCGCCCGGTCGCCGCCGATGCACACGCCGAGGATGCCCGGGCCGCAGCCTTTGCCCTGCGCTTGGAGCACGGCGTCGAGGATCACCTTGCGGCAGCCGTCGAGGTCGCGGTTGGCGTGGAGCTTCTCGGCGGGCAGCGAGTATTGCGCGCCGACGTTTTCGCATCCGCCGCCCTTAAGGATTAGGCGGATGTTGGTCTCGGGCGAGCGGTGCTGGTGGAAGTGCACCGCCGGCGCGCCGGGACCGGTGTTCGTGCCGTCGTTCTTGCCCGTGATGGAGTCCACGGAGTTCTGTCGCAGGTAGCCTTTCTTGGTGGCCTGCTGCACGGCTTCGCGCGCCGTTTCTTCAAAGGCGAGCTGGTCGAGCCCGAGTGGGCATTCCACGTAGAAAATCACGCTGCCGGTGTCTTGGCAGATGGGCTGCGACTTGCGCTTCGCCAGCTCGATGTTGCGCTCGATGAGCTTGAGCGCGCTCTCGGCGATGGTGCCTTTCTTCTCCGCCTCCAGCGACCGGACGAGGGCGGCGTTCACATCCTCGGGCAGTTCGGCGGAAGTGCGGCGAATCAGTTCAATCAGTGAATCCAACAGCGAAGCCATAACGTGGCTAAACGTGCGACCGGCGGGCCGCTCCGTCAACGCAGCGACGGGACCGGCTGGGCTGTAAGTGTCCTCCTCGCCCTAGGGCCAACACCCACGGCCGCCGGGTCCCGTTTTCCGCTTCCGTGTGCTTGGTTTGGCTTCAGGCTCCCGCCATGACTTCCCGTTCCTTGGCCTTCGTCCTTCCGCTGGTGACCGCAGTGACCGCCCTCACGGCGCCGCCGCCCCGCCTCAAGGTCAGCGAAAACCATCGCTTCCTCGTCACTGCGTCCGGACAGCCGTTTTTCTGGCAGGGCGACACGGCGTGGGAATTGTTCCATCGCCTCAACCGGGAAGAAGCCGACCTTTACCTGAAGAATCGCGCCCAACTTCGCTTCACCGTGGTGCAGGCCGTGGCCCTCGCTGAACTGGAGGGTCTGAACACGCCCAACGCCTACGGGCACACGCCGCTCCTTGAGCACGATCCCACCCGGCCGAACGAGGCCTATTTCCAGCACGTCGATTGGATCGTGCAGCGGGCCAATGCGCTCGGGCTTTACGTCGGCTTCCTGCCTACTTGGGGCGACAAATGGAATCAGGCGTGGGGTGCTGGACCGGAGATTTTTACGCCTCAAAACGCCGAAGTTTACGGCGAATGGCTTGGGCAACGCTACCGGGACGCCGGGCTGATCTGGATTCTGGGCGGGGACCGGCCGCTTGATCAGGCCCGCGCCGACGGGCAACGGGCGATCACCCGCGCCTTGGCCCGCGGCCTGCGTCGCGGCGACGGCGGCGCGCACCTCATGACGTGGCATCCGACGGGAGGCAGTGGTTCCAGCCAGCACTTCCATGCCGATGACTGGCTCGACTTCAACATGCGACAAAACGGCCACACCGCCGAGTTCACCGGCCGCTATGACCAGACCCGGGTGGACTACGACCGCACGCCGGTGAAGCCGGTGCTCGATGGCGAACCCCTCTACGAGGATCACCCGGTTTCCTTCGACGCGAAGAAGTTCGGCCACTCCCTCGCCAGCGACGTGCGCCGACCGCTTTACTGGAATCTCTTCGGGGGAGCCTTTGGCCACACTTACGGCCACCACTCCGTCTGGCAGATGTGGTCGCCCGGCAAGAATCCCATCAACCAACCGCTCCTGCCGTGGACCGAAGCCATCAACCAGCCCGGCGCAGCGCAGATGCAGCACGCGCGCGCGCTGCTGGAGTCGCGGCCGTTTCTCAGCCGCATCCCGGATGATTCAATCCTCGTTCCCGATCGCGTGCCGACGAGTGTGCCCGGCACCGGCCGCTATCACTTTGCGGCGACCCGAGATGCCGCTGGCACCTACGCGTTCGTGTATGCGCCCGCCGGCCGAAGTTTTAAGGTGCGCCTGAATGTGATCCAAGGCTCCCGGGTAAAGGCGTGGTGGTTCAACCCGCGCGACGGCAAGGCCAGCGCCATCGGCACGTTTGCCAGCCCCGGCGAGCGCGAATTCACTCCGCCGAATCCCGGCGAACTGCTCGATTGGGTGCTCGTGCTGGATGACGCGGCAAAGCGATATCCGGCGCCCGGCAGCCGGAAGTTGGATTGACCTGCACCCGGAATTCTCATCCTGCTGCTGCGCATGACCGCTGAGGAAACGTTGCAGCAACTCGGACTCACCCTGCCATCCGCGCCCGCCGCCGTGGCCGCCTACGAACCTTGGGTGCGGACCGGCAACTTGGTCTTCACCTCCGGCCAGCTTCCTTGGCGCGACGGCCGGATGGCCTTCACCGGCCAGCTCGGCGCCGAGTTGACCGTGGAGCAGGGCTACCAAGCCGCCCGGCAGTGCGCCCTCAACGTGCTGGCCCAGCTCAAGGCCGCCACCGGTGACTTGGAAAAGGTCCGCCGGCTGGTCCGCGTCGAGGGCTACGTTCACTGCGCGCCGGGCTTCCGTGGCCATCCGCAGGTGCTCAACGGCGCCTCGGACCTCTTCAATGCCGTTCTCGGTTCCCGCGGCGCCCACGCCCGGCTGGCCGTCGGCATCAGCGACATGCCGCTCGACGCCGCAGTCCAGCTCACGGTCACGGCGGAAGTCGCCGACTGAGCCGCGGCGTGGCCTGGAAGAAAACGCAGGGAACGCAGCCGGCCGCCGTCGTCCCGGTGCCCCGCACCGACCGCAATTCGCAGCTCGCGCACGAGCAGCTCCTCGCCAAGGCCCGGCAGGGCCGGATCGACCTCTACTTCGTTGGCGATTCCATCATCCGTCGCTGGGGCTGTTCCGCCGCCCAATACCGCGACCTGGACCACCAACTTCCACGGCTGGAACGCCGGCAACTTCGGCTGGGGCAGCGACACGGTGCAGAACATCCTCTGGCGGCTGGAGAACGGCGAACTCGCCGGTGTCCATCCCAAGGTCATCGTGCTCCTGGCCGGCACCAACAACCTCAAGCCCGACGACACCGGCGACCGCGCCGAGGCCAAGATCGCCGAAGTCACCGCCGGCATCCGCGCGATTCTCAACTCCGTGCAACGCCAGGCGCCCGCCGCCACGGTGATCCTCACGGGTGTCCTGCCGCGGAACAGTCCCGGCGAAGACCTCACGCTGATGCCCACCATCCGCCGTCTCAATGCCCGCCTCGCCGGTTTCGCCGACGGCCAACGCATCCGCTACCTCGACCTCGACGACCGCCTGGCCGACCGCGACGGCAAACTCCTCGCTGGCGAAGTGGGGAGACCGTCGCTGGATGAGCGATACTTTGAGGCGCAAACTCACCAGCCCATCACAAAATTCGATGTTGCCGCTCTATTTTGGCAGGCTAGCTGGCGGAAAACTGTCTTGTGAGGCAAACCACGGCGAGTCTCGTGTGGTCAACTTCGGCCTAGGATGCTTTGAAGACATGACCGATTGATTTCGACGCGCTGGCAGCACAGAAGTTTGTCATTGGGTTGCAGGCTTCGGCGGTGTGTGGCCGAGCAGCTTATTCGCCCACTTGATGAAGTGCTTCATGTTGGTGCGGTCCTCATGGCCACCGTCGTGCTGGCGCCAGGCAAGTTCGCCGTCGAGCAGGCCGGTGTTCCCCGCGGGCTTCTGCGCGGTGCGACAGTCCTCGGTCACGCCCAAGTCCCGCGTGCCGGGCCGGGGCGACGGTCGCCATGCAGCTGCCCTGCTGGTCGAGCCAGTGGGCGTCGCCCTTCTCTGGTATGCCGTAGCTGATGAACGTGGGCCGCGACGCGCACAGCGCAATGAATTGGTGCGTGTCCACCGGGTAGGGGTATTCGCCGGAGCCGGTGAGGTTCTCCACCGCCTCGCCAAAGTCGCGCCGGTGTAGCTTCGCGCCGTCTTCGCCGGACGAAGGCCGTCCGCGCTCCGCTAGAGCCGTCCCGGCCCAGCAAGCCGGGCGTGACTCACGGGCTTCTTTTCCCGAAGCTTCTCCCGCTTTCCATGAAGACACTCCTGCCTTCGTTCGCCGTTTCCCGGCTTGGCTTGTCGTTGATGCTGGGCTTCGCCCTGCTGGCCGCGCCCGCCATCGCCCAGACCAAGTCCACCCAGCGCTCGCCGCCGCTCAAGGAAACCGCGCCATCGCGAGCCGGCGTCTCCGCCGAACGCTTGGCTCGGATCGACGCGATGTGCGAAGACGCGATCCGCGAGAACCGCATTCCGGGCGTCGTGGCGCTCGTCGCGCGCCACGGCAAGATTGTTTACCACAAAGCGTTCGGGCTGGCCGACCACGAGGCCGGCCGCGCGCTGAAGCGCGACGACATCTTTCGCATCGCCTCGCAGTCCAAGGCCATCACCTCCACCGCCGTGATGCTGCTGTGGGAGGAAGGCCGCTTCCGGCTCGACGATCCGGTGTCGAACTGGATCCCCGAGTTCAAGGGCGCGCAGGTGCTCAAGGCCTACAACGAGGCCGATGGCACCTGGACCGGCGAACCGGTGAAGCGCGAGATCACCATCCGCCACCTGCTCACGCACACGTCCGGCATCGGCTACGGCGTCATCGATGGCGATGAGCGCTTCAAAAAGCTCTACGCCAAGGCCGGCGTGACGGATCTGTTCACCACCGAGCCGGTCACCATCGGCGACAGCGTGAAGCGCCTCGCCAAGCTCCCGCTGCACCATCATCCCGGCGACAAGTTTACCTACAGCGAAGGTCTCGACGTGCTGGGCTACTTCATCGAGGTCGTCTCGGGAATGCCCTTCGATAAGTTCCTGGAAACGCGCCTGTTCGCCCCGCTCGGGATGAAGGATACCGGCTTCTACCTGCCTGCGGAAAAGGCCGGCCGCCTCGTTGCCGTGCAGAAGCCTGACGGCGCCAAATGGGTCCGCTACCCGGTCACCTTTTACGATCCCGATTACCCGATCAAAGGCGCGAAGTCGTTCTTCTCCGGCGGCGCCGGCCTGTGTAGCACGGCGAAGGACTACGCGACCTTCCTCCAGATGTATCTCAATGGCGGCGAACTCGGCGGCGTGCGGATCCTCAGTCGCACCACCGTGGACACCATCCTGCGCGAGCAGGTAGCCAAAGATCTGTTCGGTGGCGGCGACAAGCACTACGGACTGGCGTTCGGCGTGGTCACGGAGCAGGGCCAGGGCAAGGGCGGCGAAGGCAGCGCCGGCACGTTCGACTGGGGCGGCTACTTCAACACGCAATACTTCGCCGACCCGAAGGAAGGTCTGCTCGGCGTGCTGATGAAGCAGACCCAAGGTGGCAACGACAACACCGGCTGGAAGTTCCGCCAACTCGTCGGCCAGACCGTGGATGATTGAGGCGTCTGGCGTGGGGAAATCCTCCAGGGCGGGGCGGGGCTGCTGACCGGTCGTTCGGGCTCCCCCCTGCCCCTGGCAAGTGCGCTTGGCCCGGCCCGGCCATTCATTCCTCGCGAAAAGCTCGGCCCGACGCCTGACCGCTGGCCTTCGGCCGAGGTTCCCGCCACGCTGGCGGCGTTCGCCGTTGAAAGCCATGAACTCGAAGTCCTTTTCCGCCTTGCTGGCTGCCGCCGCCCTGTCACTTCACGCCGACCACTGGCCGCAGTTCCGCGGTCCCACGGCCCAGGGGCTTTCCGCCGAAACCAAGGTGTCGCTGAACTGGAGCGCGACCGAAAACCTCGCTTGGAAGACCGAACTGCCCGGCGAGTCCTGGTCGTCACCCATCGTCTGGGGCAACCACGTCTTCGTGACCACCGCGACGGAGAATGGCGAATCCTGCCGCGTGCTGGCGCTGAACCGGAAGTCCGGTGCCGTGCGCTGGAATCGGGAAGTGTTCCGTCAAGAACCGCGCCGCAAAGAAGGCCGCAACAGCTACGCCACCCCCACGCCCGCCACGGACGGCCAACGGGTCTATGCGTGTTTCGGCGACGGCAGTTTCGCCGCCCTGAACTTCGCCGGCGAAATTCAGTGGGTGAACCGCGACCACAAATTCTACAGCCAGCACGGCCTCGGCACCGCGCCGATCCTCCATGACGGCCTGCTCATCATGGCGCGCGACGGCAGCAGCGACGGCGAGGATAAGAAGGTCGGCTGGCAAACTCCGTGGGACCAATCCTACGTTGTCGCGCTCGACCCCAAGACCGGCAAGGAACGCTGGAAAACCAAGCGCGGCCCCTCGCGCATCGCCCACGGTGCGCCGGCGATTTGGCGCGGCCCCGGCGGCGAAACCCAAGTCATCAGCGAAGGCGGCGATGTGGTGCAGGGCTACGACCTGAAGACGGGCGAGCGCCGCTGGACCAGCCTCGTGGCGGGCGAAGGCAAGGTGCCCTCCATGGTGTTGGCCGGCGACTTGGCGATCACGGCGGGCGGTTGGGGCGGCAAGGAAACGATCAAGGCCTTCAAGCTCGGTGCCTCGGGCGACCTGAAGGAATCGAACCTCGTGTGGGAACAGAAGAAGGGCATGCCCAAGGTGCCCTCGATGCTCTACGTGAAACCCTACCTCTTCGGCATCACCGACGGTGGCGTCGCCTCGTGCCTCAAGGCCGACACCGGTGAACTCGTCTGGCAGGAACGCGTCGGCGGCAACTTCTCGGCCTCGCCCGTCGCTGCCGGCGGGCGCATTTATTTCGTCGGGGACAATGGTGACACGACCGTCATTGCGGCCGGGCCCGAATTCAAAGTGCTGGCGAAGAACCCACTTGGCGAACGGGTCCAAGCGTCACCCGCGATTTCGCAGGGACAATTCTTCATCCGCACGGAGCACCAACTCTTCTGTTTTGGCCTCCGGTGACCGCGCGCTGGGTTCGTGGGGCAGCGCTTGGTTTGATCAGCCCCGCGAGCGCTGTTGGTTCCAGCCGTGCCGGGAGCGTTGCTCAATTCTTGGTGAGCCACCGGAACCCCACCAGCAGTAGTGCGCTGAGCAGGATGAACAGGGCCGTCGGAGTTTTGAGCGGCCAAGTGAGCGCCACAATCCGCACGCACCGGTCACACCACGCGCCGGTGTAGGGAATGGGTCCCGGGAAATGCTGCGTGTGGCCGGGTTTGCCGCACCGCTCGCAGCGCCCGCAGTAGCCCGGGGGGAGCTCACGGTGGGGATTCGTTTCGGTCGCCTGCGTGGCGCAATAGCAATTCCGGACGCGCTTTGAGGGGACGCAGGAGGGTTTCATCGGCGGTCGGTCGGCGGGGGCTCAACGGCGAAGCGCTCGCCGCTAGCGGTTGAGCTGCCAGCCTTCGTCGGTCGGGTGAAACTGCAAGGTGAGGTTCACCGTCCGCCGGTCTCCCTTTTTGACGTTGGCCTGACCGCCGGGGGGTGTTTTTAGGACGAGCACCGAGGTCTCCAGTGGCCAATGACAGGCCTCCAAGAACTCCAGTTCGGCTTGGACCTCGACCAAGCGGACTCCGCCCAAGTCTTGCTCGGCATGACTGGTCTTGTGAAAAGCCACCAACTTGAGGCAGCCCTGCGACTGCGCCTGAATTTGCTGTTCGAGCGCCGCGCGTGCCGCCGCTTCCGAAACCGGGGGCGAACCGCTTGAACAAGCCGACAAACAAGCCGCCAGAAAAAGCGGGCTCAAAAGGTGAAGTGATTTCACGTGGGTTGGGTGGGCTGGGGTAAACGGTCGCCCGGTAGGTGGCAAGTCTGCGACGGAAGGTCGAACTGTCAAGCGGAGCGGCGGTTGGCTTCCTCGCTGGCTTCGGCGTCATGGTTCGAGCGCGGCCGGCCGCGTCTCGAAAAACTCCACGTGAGTGCAGTCTGCGCAAACCAAGGTGTGCAGCCCGAGTAACCCCTGATAGGCGCCTAGCTTGAAGTGGTCATGGCCGCACAGCGGGCACGCGAACACTCGGTCGTGAACTCCGTAACGCTGTGGCTTCATCGCTTGTTTGGCCGCGTTGATGGCTCGGCTGAGTGGGCTGGTGGCGGTGGGCATGGTCGGCGGCGGGCGCGGTTTCAGTAGTAATACCGGGTGTCAGCGGAGGGACCGCCCATCGCGCGGGGCCGCAGTTTCGCCTTGGTGCGGATGAGGACGCTTCCATCCGCCTGCCCCACGGGTTGATCGGGCGCCACGGACCAAGAGAGCAGGGGCTTGCTCGTCGCCCCGGCGTCGAATTTCCCCAAGTGGCCGACATCCCACAGTTTGGTTCCCGGCGAATCGCTGATGCGGTGGGTAATGAAGGCCCGGCGGGAATCGCACTCGTCCGACCGTGTCGGCCAAGCGGGTTCGTTGGCTTCGGCATTCGCATTCACCTTACCCGTGTCGTCGAGGAACTTCATGCCCGCGCCGGCCTTGAAGTTCGCGAACCACATGTAGGGCGTGTAGACGTTGGCGGCCGTGGTGTCCCAGCCGCCATAGTCGCGGGTGCTCTTGTCCGCAAAATTGGTCATGCTCGCGTAGTTCAGCCACAGCCGGCCAAACGACTTAGCCGTGATCGGGCAGATGAGGATGTGGGTGTTCGGCACGTAACGGCCGCGGAGCAGGTCCACGATACTGTCTTTGGCGCCGTTCAACCGGTGGTAATCGGGGCTGCCATCTTCGTGCCGGGGAAAGCGGCCCTTGAAATCGTCCGCGTAGAGGATCTGCGAAAGATACTGCTGGCGGATGTTGTTCACGCACGGGGTCCGCATCCCGGCGTAGCGCGCACGGGCCAAGGCCGGAAGTAGCATCCCTGCCAAGATCGCGATGATGGCGATGACCACGAGCAACTCGATCAGCGTGAATCCGCGACCAAGAGCCGGGGGCCGTTTGATCCACCCGGTGGGACAGAGGGAAATCGTCATAACAGGAAGCCTTACTTCAGGAATTAGCAGAAGCGGCAAGCGGCCCACAACGCCCGAATTTGTCCGCCCGGCGTTCGGGGACGCCGGGCAGGGAAAGCCGGCCCGACGTCGGCCCCGGCTTCACGGTCGGTTACGGGCCTGCCGCCGCTCGATGATCGCCCACGGTTCCAGCGGGGCGTCGGCCGGATCGACATACCGCTCCAAGTCGCGCACCGCGATCCCCCGGTAGCCGTTGGCTTTCAGCCAAGTGAGGTATTCCACGAACCGTTCCGGCGGGGTGTTCACCCACGGATGTTCGCGGTCGGGCACGCCGTGAAACTGGAGCACGGCGATCCGGCCGTCCCGCGCCGGGGCGACGGCACGCTTCAAGTTTTCCAAGGTCCAGTCCGGCCGTGCGTCCCCCGTGGTCGGCAGCAGCAGTGGATGATCTTCCAGCGGTTCGTAGGCAATGCCGCGGCCGGTTTCGTAGGGAAACTCGGGTTGGGCGCCGCGCCGCGCCCAGCGAAAGCCGAGTTCCCGCAGCAGCGGCAGCGCGCCGGGATGAAGCGCGTTGCCCGGATAGGCAAAACTCACCGGCCGCGGCACGCCGTGTTCCGCGCAGCGTTCGTTGATGAATTCGATTTCGCGCCGAAACCGGCCCAGCGTGGCCGCACTGACCCCGAGGTGGCTCATCGTGTGGTTGCCGATTTCGAAGCCGTCCCGGTGCAGTTCGGCGATCTGCCCCCACGTCAGGTAGTCGGTCTTGTTCGTGCGGAAGGAGAAGCCCTCGGTGATGAAGAACGTGGCGCCAAAGCCGAACTGTTTCAGCAGCGGCCGGACGTGGGCATGATGCGAGGCCACGGAATCATCGAAGGTCAGCACGACCAAGCGGTCGGGAATCGGTGCGCGCCGCGGCTCCGGGGCGGGCTCTGGGACGTCGAGGTAAGTCGACCGCAACCGGGCGAATTCGCCCCCCAGATCGGCGCCTTCATAAAACCACAACCAGCCGCGGGCGGCGCGGGTTTCGCCGGGCGGACAGTCCGCCAACCGGGGATCGGAGTGGATGCACGGCACCGGGGGATTTTGCCACGCGCGGTCGAGGGCGGACCACGCCGTGATGACCCAGCGGCGACCCGACTCGTCGCCGGCGGCGGCAAAGGGCCCAGCCAACACCCGGTTCGTGGCGCTCGGCGCGGCCAGACCGGCGGATCGCCCCAAGAGCACGCAGACTTGGGCGCGCAGATTCGTCAGAGCCTGGGGCGTGCCGTTGTGCAGCCACCAACGCAACGCGACGTGATTGGACGCGGGCTCTGCGTGGACGCCGAAGCGGATTCCGTTGGGCAACCGGCGCTCCATGGCCAGCGAACCGTCGGCTCGGCGGCACCACTCCAGCGGCGCCAGCGTGACGCCCTGCTGGGTCCAAACCGTGTCGATGTGCGTGTGCGCGAGGTAAGTCAGGCCGAGGTTTGACCAGATCGCTTCCGGCACATCCACCACCACGTAGCTCCGGGCGTCCCACGGCGTGAAGACGCTGAGCTTCGTTTCGCGCTGGGGATCCATCGCGCCATCGAAAAAGCCCAGCCGCGGGTGCCGGCCGCCGGGATACGGCAGCACCTTCAACGGTTGCCCGACAGCGCGCTCCGCCCCAACAGGCCGCAAATCCAGCGGGCCTAGAGCCGCCGCCAAATCCGATTCCGCGAGCCCGGTGGCGGCCTGCACCTCGGCCGCGCTGAAGCCGTGGTGGATGACCATATTTTCCAGCCAGAAGCGCCGGTCCAAGGCACCCTCCAGCGGGCGGATTTCCGCGGTGGCGAGGAAGGCCAGCCCACCCCAGCACACGCCGGCAAGAAGTCTCAAAGGGAACACGGCGGGCTTTTTCGCCGGCCGGCGGTGAACCGACAACCCTGATCTCGCGCCTCGGGCCGTCGGGGGCTTTGACTTCGCCCGGCCGGTCGCCAAGCCTGCCGGCGTGATGCGGTGCCTCAGTTACCTTTTCGTCGGCGTTCTGGCTGGGCTGCTCGGGCAGGCCAACCCCGCGCTGGATCCCGCCCTCGGGCCGGCCGGATCCGCCCGCCTCCGCTTCGAAGTCGGCGCTCGCCCCGGCCTCTTGGCCGGCCCGGCCGACGGCCGCTTGATCCTCGTGCTTGGCCGAACCAATGCCCCGGAACCTCGCACCCGCATCGGCGACATCGCCCTCACCGCAGAACCGGTCCTCGGCACCGACGTCACCGGCTTCGACGGCCGCCGCCCCGCCCGGCTGGACGCCACCTCCGCCCTCTTTCCCCTGCGCCACCTCCGCGACTTGCCCGCCGGCGATTACTGGGTGCAGGCCGTGCTCGCCACCAACCGCGATTTCACCCTCCTCGCCGCCCCGGGCAATCTCTTCAGCGCCCCCCAACGCGTCCGGCTTGATCCCACGCAACGGCCGCCCATCCGGGTAAACCTCGACCAGCGCGAGCCGGACGAAGTGGTGCCGGCCGACACCGAATCCGTGAAGTTCCTGAAACTCCGCTCGGAAAAACTCAGCCAGTTTTGGGGCCGCCCCATGTTCCTCCGCGCCGGGATCGTGCTGCCCCGCGGTTGGGCCGATGAACCCACGCGGCGATATCCGCTCGTCATTCGGATCGGCGGTTTTGGCACCCGCTACACCACGGTGCAGAACGACCTGCGCGCGGGCGGCGAATTGCACGCCGCGTGGTCCGCCGCCGATTCCCCGCGCTTCGTCTTGCTCCAACTCGACGGCGCCGGCCCGCTCGGTGATCCCTACCAGATTGACTCCGCCAACCACGGCCCTTGGGGCAGCGCCCTGTTGGAGGAGCTCCTCCCCTACGTCGAAGCCACCTGGCGCTGCGTGGGCCAGCCGCATGCCCGCTTCACCACCGGCGGCTCCACCGGCGGCTGGGTCGCCCTCGCGTTGCAAGTGCTCTACCCCGACCACTTCGGCGGTTGCTGGAGCGGTTACCCCGATCCGCCCGACTTTCGCGCCCTACAACTCGTAAACCTCTACGCCGACCCCAACGCCTACGTGAACGCCGCCGGTTTCGACCGCGCCAGCGCCCGCGAAATCAACGGCGAAACCAAATTCACCATCCGCCTCGAAATTCAGCTCGAAAACGTCCTTGGCCGGCACGACAGCTTTACCTACTCCGGCGGCCAATGGGGCTCTTGGAATGCGACCTACAGCCCGCGCGATGCCGCCGGCCGGCCGGCCCACATCTGGGACCCGCGCACCGGCCAGATCGATCCCGCCGTGGCCGCCGCTTGGCGGCGCTACGATCTCCGCGACCACCTCGCCCAACGTTGGGCGGAAGTCGGCCCGAAACTGCGTGGGAAGATCCACCTGTGGATGGGTGACGCCGACACCTACTTCCTCGACACGGCGGCCCGGCATTTGGACGATTTTTTGAAGGCGGCACAGCCCCCGGCCGACGCCCGGCTCGAATTTGGTCCCCGGCAGCCGCACGGCTGGGAGCCGCGCCCGTGGGGCGAGTTGCTCCGAGAGATGCAGGCCGAGGTAGACCGCCGGGCGCCGCGCTCCGCCGCCGCCAACCACGACTACCTCCGCGCCCGCTTTGGCCACGGTGCCGCCACCTGTCCCGTGTGCCGCGGCGGCCGCTGAGACAAGGCCGCTAAGAGCGGCGGACAGAATTGGCTTCGGGTGGGTGCGGGCGGGCGCCAACGGTGAACAAATTCGGTGGAGCTTCGCCCGGCTGGGGGCGAGAGTCTGCCCGCGGCGTTCACGACCCAGTTTATGGCCCATCCCCTTACTCCCTTTGGTCTTCAATCCGTCTCCCATCCCGGTGTGCGCCGTTGGGTGGAGGAAGTCGCCGCGCTGACCCAGCCTGACCGCATCTTTTGGTGTGACGGCTCGGAGGCGGAACGGGTGGCGCTCTACGCGGCCGCCGTGGCGGAGGGCACCTTGAGGCCGCTGAATCAGGAGCGGTTGCCGGGGTGTTATTACCATCGCTCGAATCCGAACGACGTAGCGCGGGTGGAGCAGTGCACGTTTATCTGCACGCCGACGGAGGAGGAGGCGGGGCCGACGAACAATTGGGCGGAGCCGGCGGCGATGCGGTCCAAGTTGCTGGCTTTGGCACGCGGTTCCATGCAAGGGCGGACGTTGTTTGTGGTGCCTTACTTGATGGGGCCGCCGGGTTCGCCGCTCATGCACATGGGGGTGGAGTTGACCGATTCGATCTACGTGGTGCTGAACATGCGGATCATGACGCGCATGGGGGCGGGGGCGTGGGCGGAGTTGGGTGAGTCCACACGCTTTAACCGGGGCTTGCACTGCTTGCTGGATTGTCATCCAGACCGGCGGTTCATCGCCCATTTCCCGCAGGATGACGAAATCATCTCGGTGGGGTCGGGCTACGGAGGGAACGTGTTGTTGGGGAAGAAGTGTCTGGCGCTGCGGTTAGGCTCGTGGATGGGGCGCAACGAGGGGTGGATGGCGGAGCATATGTTGATCCTGGGGGTGGAGTCGCCGACGGGGGAACGGACGTTTGTGGCGGCGGCGTTTCCGAGCGCGTGTGGGAAGACGAATTTCGCGATGATGGTGCCGCCGGACCGTTTCCGGGACTGGAAGATCTGGACGGTGGGTGACGACATCGCGTGGATGAAGCCGGGGGCCGACGGGCGGCTCTACGCGATCAATCCCGAGGCGGGCTATTTTGGGGTGGCGCCGGGGACGAACGCGAAGACGAATCCGAACGCGATGGCGACGATCAGCCGCGACACGATCTTTACGAACGTGGCGTTGAAGCCCGACGGGACGGTGTGGTGGGAGGGGCATGATGATCCGCCGCCGGCGGAGTGTCTCGACTGGCGGGGGCAGCCGTGGACGCCGGCTTCGCCGGAGCGGGCGGCGCATGCCAATTCGCGGTTTACGGCGCCGATGGCGAACAATCCGGCGCTCGCGGCGGAAGTGCACGGGGCGCAGGGGGTGCCGATCGACGCGATCATTTTTGGCGGGCGGCGGGCTTCGACGGTGCCGTTGGTCTTCCAAGCGTTTAACTGGAGCCACGGGGTGTTTCTCGGGGCGACGATGGGCAGCGAGACGACGGCAGCCGCGGCTGGGGCGGTAGGCCAGGTGCGGCGCGATCCGATGGCGATGCTGCCCTTTTGCGGATACAACATGGGGCGCTATTTCCGGCACTGGCTGGATATGCGGAAGCGGATGAAGTTTCCGCCGCGGGTGTTCCACGTGAACTGGTTTCGGAAGGGGGCGGACGGCCGGTTTCTCTGGCCCGGTTTCGGGGAGAATATGCGGGTGCTCAAGTGGATCACCGACCGGTGCCGGGGCCGGGCGGGTGGGCAGGAGACGGCGCTGGGTTGGGTGCCGTGTTTCGAGGATTTTGACACGGCGGGGTTGGATGGGTTTACCCGGGCGCAGTTTGACGAATTGCAGGCGATGAACGCCGACGAATGGCGCCGCGAGATCCTCCAGCAGGACGAACTATTCATGAGGCTCTACCAGTTCCTGCCCAAGGAGATGATCTTCCAGCGCGAGTTGCTGGTGGCGCGGCTGTAAGCCGGTGGCAAACCCAGCCCGAGGTGGGGCGAGCGACGCCCGCGCCGGGCCACCGAAACAACGGTCTTTTGACAAAGCCGAGGTCCGTGACCACCGTGGCGCCACTTCCGGCGCCGGGCCGGATTCTCCGCCTCTCTTTCTCTGCCCTTGGAATGAAAACGTCGAAGCTCCCCAGCCGCCGTCACGAAGCCGCGAATGTCGGCGTCATCATCCTCATCGTGCTCGCGCTCGGGTTGTGCGGGCTCGCGGCCTACCAGTGGACGCGGGAGACGACCTTTCGCCAAGGGATTGAAGCGTTGCGCCAGACCAACGTGGTGTTGATGACGCTGCAGAACGAGGCGGAGAACAAGTCGACCCGCTACCAGCACGAACTGGCCAACGTCGAAAAGCTCCGCGCCGAGCTCGTGGCCGAAAACCGGACCAACAAGGCGAAGGTGAGCAAGTTGGAGCTGGAGATTTCCAAACTGGGGGTCAACTACCTTCAGGCCACCAATCTCATTGCCGTCTTCAGCAATGCGGTTCAGCAGGCCAATCAGAACATCCTGATCCAGAACGAATCGATCAAGAAGCTGAACGAGGAATACAAGCGGTTGGCGGACGAACGGAACGACGTGATCAAAAAGTTCAACGCGCTGGCGACGGATTCGCAAAAAACCGTCGAAGAATACAACAAACTGGCGAAGCAGTTTGAGGACTTCCAAAAGCAGGTGGAAGAGCAGCTCGGCGGCAAGAAGGACAAAAAGTAACCGCGCCGCAGTTTACCCAGGCGACTTTGAAGCGCGTTGCGCCGCAATGCGTCTTGACGGGAGCCGCCGCGTTTTCCGACAAACCCTCATTCCATGATTCGACTGTTTTCCCGCGCCGCCGTCCTGCTGTTCCTGGGACTCGACCTTGCCCGCCTAGTGGCGGCCGACACCAATGCGGTCTCGGTTTTCGCCGATCGCCGGTTGGAAGACGCCGTGCGCCAGCAGGTGTTCGCCAAGCGTAACACCAATTCTCCGCTGACCGCGGCCGATGTGGCCAACGTCTCCACCTTCAACGCCAACGGTCGGGGCATTACCAACCTCGCCGGCCTCGAACACTGCAAAGCCCTCGCTGCGGCCGACCTCGCGGGGAACCAGCTCACCGACCTGACCCCGCTGAAGGGGCTGCGGCAGTTGCAATACCTGAACTTGGCCACCAACCAGATTCGCGACTTGGCACCGCTCGCCACCATTCCGGCGCTCCAATACGTCGAATTGTCCTGGAACCGAGTGACCGACCTCGCCCCACTGACCGGCCTGACGAACCTCGCGTCCCTTTACCTCGGTCACAATCAGCTCAAGTCCCTCGCTCCCATTACCGGCCTGCCCAAACTGGTGTCCCTCTACGCCGAGGACAACCGACTGACCAGTCTCGCCGGTTTAGAACGGTTGCGCACCGTGTCCGGCTTGTCCCTGTCCCGGAATCGCATCGCCGACGTGACGCCGCTCACGGGGTTGCGGGCGCCCAGCTTCATTTTCTTGGAACAAAACCGCATCAAGGACCTCAGGCCCTTGGCGGCGTGGCTCACCAACGACTTGGCCGGGCCGAAGAATTTCGCGCCCTTCGCCAACTTCCACCTCCAGGGCAACCGGCTTTCCGCCTCCTCCAAGCGGCTGGTTGCCGAATGGAAAAAGGCGGGCGTCCGCATCAATCCCTGACGTCTCCGGGCTCGGAAGGGGGTGACGTTCGCCCACGGGTCCGGGCTTCCCGCCCAATCAAGGCGCGCTGCTTTACCCCAGAGGAAACAATTGTTGACCAAACGGTCAACTTTTCTATCATGACCGCCGAACGATATGGGGCGGGTCAGTGATGCCAAAGCACGGTTGCTGGAAGCGGTCCGAGAGTTGATCTGGACCGGTTCCTACGGTCGCACCACGATCGACCAGATCTGCGAGAAGGCCGGCGTCAAAAAGGGCAGCTTCTACTACTTCTTCGAATCCAAGGCCGAGCTCGCCGAAGCCTCCCTCAACTTGGAAGTCGAACAAGCCCGACCGCTCTGGGACGGCATGTTTTCCCCGGCGGTGCCGCCGCTGGAACGGTTGGCGCGGATGTGCGACCGGATTTGCGAAGAACAGGCGGAAAAAAGGGCTCAATTTGGCAAAGTGCTCGGGTGTCCGCTATTCGCGTTGGGCGCCGAAGTGTGCACCCAGGAGACCCGCCTGCGGGAGAAGATTCAGGAGATCTGCGAGCTCTGGCGGAAGTATCTGGAATCCGCCGTGCGGGATGCGGTTGCAGCCGGACTCATTGCCCCGGTGGACGCGCCGGCCACGGCTCAGGTGTTGTTCGCCTACAGCGAGGGCCTCATGACGCATGCCCGCATTCAGAACAGTCTGGACGGGCTCACCACGATGTATGCCGGTTGCCTCCAGATTCTGGGAGTGAAACCCCCGGCGGCACCGACGGTGTGATTTTTTCGAGCTGATTGTTGACTAGATGGATAACTACCCAAGCGGAAAGCGTATGAACTGGAACCGAATCACTGGGCCGCGGCGCGGCCCCACCGCCGACCCGATTCAAACCCTGCGGCGGGCGCTCTTCCAACGCTATGCCGGCGCGGTCGCCGCGGTGCGGCGCGAAGTGGGTCGCCTGTTGGCGGAGGCCGAGGCGGAGGCTCGGACCACGCCGTTTCCCGAGTTGATTTTCCCGCTGCTGGCGGAGGAGAAGCTGCTGGCCCTGTCCGCTGGGCGCGGGCGTCCGCTATGGCTCCGGCCCCAGTCAGAAGAAATCGCGTTTGGGGCCTGACCCGCGGGGGGGCGGAATTTTTACAAACTCAAAGAACCTAATGAACTGGAACCAAACTGTCTGGCCGTTGCTGCTCCTGAGCGTCTCGGCGTGGGGCTTGACCGGCTGCAATTCCCAATCCCCGCCGGCCGCCGCCGGATCGCCCCCGCCTCCCGCGGTCACGGTGGCTCCGGTCGAGGAGCGTGAATGGGTCGAGACCGAGGAATTTGTCGGCCGCACGGAGGCGGTGGAACACGTCGAAATCCGGCCCCGGGTTTCCGGTTACCTGCAGGAAGTCCGCTTTCAATCCGGCCAGCGGGTGAAGCAGGGCGACGTGCTTTTCGTGATTGATCCCCGCACCCGCCAGGCGGCGTTGGCGCGGGCGGAGGCGGACGTGCTCCGGGCGCGCAGCACGCTGCAAAATGCGCAAGCCGAGGCGGCGCGAGTGGAGCGATTGCTCGGCACGAAGGCGATTTCCAAGGAAGAAGCCGACACCCGCCTTTGGAAGGTGGCGGACGCGCAATCGGTCCTGCTCTCTGCGGAGGCCGCCCGCGACTCCGCCCGGCTAGAGCTCGAATTCTGCGAGGTGAAATCACCGGTTAACGGCCAGGTAAGCCGGGCCCTGATCACGCCGGGCAACAATGTCAGCGGCGTCGATGGCGCCACCAGCTTGCTGACGACGGTGGTGTCCTTGGACCCCGTTTACGTGCTGAGCGACGTGGCCGAGGCCACGATTCTGCGGTTTAAGCGCTTTACCCAAGCGGCCGGGCCCGCCACGAACGCATCGGCCCGGCTCGCGGTGCGGATGGCGTTGGCGGACGAGGTGGATTTTCCGCGCGCCGGCCACATTGAGTCGATGGATAACCGGCTGAACCCGGACACGGGCAGCCTCTTGGTGCGCTCGGTCTTTCCCAACCCGGATGGTCTGCTGCTGCCTGGCTTGTTTGTGCGGGTGAAAATCCCCGTCGGCCAACCGAGTCGGGCCTTATTCATCAATGACCGGGCCATCGGCACCGACCAGAGCCAGAAGTTTGTCCTCGTGCTGACCGCGTCTAACACCGTGGCTTATCGCCCGGTGAAACTCGGCCCGAGCAGCGGCGGCCAACGCGTCGTGCGCCAGGGCTTGCACGCGGGCGAGCAAGTGGTCGTCAACGGACTTCAACGGGTGCGTCCGGGCATGCCGGTGACGCCGGCGCCGGAGCCTCAGTTGACGGTGGCTCAGCCGTGAACCTGTCCCGGCCCGAGGGTCTGCGCACCGTCGGGCCGGCTTCCCTCAATCCTGATTCTGTCTCGTCTCCCCTGCGGCTGCCGTGCCCATGAACTTTTCCCATTTTTTCATCCAACGCCCGATTTTCGCCGGCGTGCTGTCCATCGTGACGTTCCTCGTCGGCGCGCTGGCGATGTTTCGCCTGCCGATCAGTGAATACCCGGAGGTCGTGCCGCCCACCATTGTGGTCATGGCCGCGTATCCGGGTGCGAACCCCAAGACCATCGCCGAAACGGTCGCCGCGCCGCTCGAACAGGCCATCAATGGCGTCGAGAAGTCGCTCTACATGTTTTCTCAGGCGACGAGTGACGGGGTGATGACGCTGACGGTGACCTTTCAGCTCGGCGCCAACATCGACGACGCCCAAGTCCAAGTGCAGAACCGGGTGGCCCAAGCGCTGCCCAAATTGCCCGAGGAAGTCCGCCGCCTCGGGGTCACCACGACGAAGCAATCACCCGACCTGACGATGGTGGTGCACCTCACTTCACCGGGCGGGCGCTACGACGAAATCTACCTCCGCAACTACGCCTCGCTCCAGGTGAAGGACGTGTTGGCCCGCATTCCCGGTGCGGGTTCGGTGCAGCTTTTCGGTTCCGGCGATTACGCCATGCGCGTGTGGCTCGATCCCGACAAGGCCGCCGCGCGGGGACTGACCGCGAGTGAAATTGTGGCCGCCATCCGGGAGCAAAACGTGCAGGTCGCCGCCGGGGGCATCGGCCAGCAGCCGGTAAGCCGCCGCGTGGACACCGAACTGCTCATTAACGCCAAGGGGCGCCTGCTCGACGTGGAGGAGTTTGGCAACATCATCGTCAAGACCGGGGCCCACGGCGAACGCACCCGGCTGAAGGATCTGGCGCGCTTGGAATTGGGTGCGTCCGGTTATGCCCTGCGCGCCCAGCTCAACAACCAATCGGCGGTCGCCATTCCCATTTTTCAAGCGCCCGGCGCAAACGCACTCCAGCTCTCCAGCGACGTGCGCAAGGCGATGGAGGAGTTGAAGCAGACCTTCCCGGACGGCGTGGAGTATTCCGTCGTCTATGACCCGACGGTGTTCGTGCGCGATTCCATCAAGGCCGTCGTCGTCACGTTGTTCGAAGCCATCGTGCTGGTGGTGATCGTGGTCATCCTCTTCCTCCAGACTTGGCGGGCCTCGATCATTCCGCTGGCCGCCGTGCCGGTGTCGTTGGTGGGCACTTTTGCGGTCATGCTCGCGCTCGGGTTCAGCATCAACAACCTCACCCTCTTCGGCCTCGTGCTGGCGATCGGTATCGTGGTGGATGACGCCATCGTCGTGGTGGAAAACGTGGAACGAAACATCGCGCTCGGCCGGTCTCCGATCGAGGCGACGAAACGGGCGATGGCGGAAGTCACCGGCCCAATCATCGCGATCGCCCTCGTGCTGTGTGCGGTGTTTGTCCCGACGGCGTTCATCACCGGCTTGACCGGTCAGTTCTACAAGCAGTTCGCCATCACCATCGCGATCTCGACCGTCATCTCGGCCTTCAATTCGCTGACGCTTTCACCTGCCCTCTGCGCCGTGCTGCTCCAGGGCCATCACGAACCCAAGGACGGCTTGTCGCGGTTCATGAACCGGGCTTTGGGTTGGTTGTTCCGCCCGTTCAACCGCTTCTTTGAATGGTCCGGCCAAAAGTATGGCGCGAGCGTCGGGGGTATCCTCCGCAAAAGCTCCATCGTCCTCGTGCTCTACGCCGGCCTCGTCGGGCTGACCGGCTGGAGTTTCCTGAAGGTGCCCACCGGCTTTGTGCCGACGCAGGACAAACAATACCTGGTCGCCTTTGCGCAATTGCCCGACGCGGCCTCCCTCGACCGCTCCGACGCGGTGCTCAAGCGGATGACGGAACTCGCGCTCAAAGTGCCCGGCGTCCAGGACTCCATCGCCTTTCCCGGCCTCAGCATCAGCGGTTTCAGCGTCGCCCCGAATGCCGGCATCGTCTTTGTCGGCCTCCAGCCCTTCCACGAACGCCGGTCGAAGGAGTTGAGCGGCCCGGCGATTGCGGCGCGGTTGAACCAGGAATTCACCGCCATCCAAGACGCCTTCGTCCTCGCGGTGATGCCGCCCGCAGTGAACGGCATGGGCACGGTCGGCGGCTTCAAACTCTACGTCGAAGACCGCGCCGGGCTCGGTTACGACACGCTCTACCAAAACACCCAGGCGCTCGTGGGCCAGAGCTACCAGACGCCTGGGCTCGCCGGCGTCTTCTCCGGCTTCACGGTCAACGTGCCCCAGCTCGACGCGGAGATCGACCGCGAGAAGGCCAAGGCGCAGGGCGTGCCGCTGCAAAATCTCTTCGAGACGATGCAGGTGTATCTCGGCTCCCTCTACGTGAATGACTTCAACCTCTTCGGCCGCACCTACCAAGTCGTCGCCCAAGCGGATGCCCCCTTCCGCGATGAACCCGCCGACCTCACTCGGCTCAAGACCCGCAACGCCCGGGGCGAAATGGTCCCACTCGGCACCCTGATTAAGGTGCAGGAATCCTACGGCCCTGACCGCGCCATGCGTTACAACGGCTATCCCGCCGCCGAGATCATGGGCAATCCCGCCCCCGGGTTCAGCTCTGGGCAGGCGGAAAACGCCATGGCCCGGCTGGTCGCGGCAAACCTGCCCAAGGGCATGGCCTTCGAGTGGACCGACCTGACCTATCAGCGGATTCTCTCCGGCAATTCGGCGATCTTCATCTACCCGCTGTGCCTGCTCCTCGTGTTCCTTGTGCTCGCGGCGCAATACGAGAGCTTCCGCCTGCCGCTGGCCATCATCCTAGTCGTCCCACTGTGCCTGCTCTTCGCCATCGCCGGGGTTTACCTGAGCAAGGGCGACAACAACATCTTCACCCAGATCGGCCTGATTGTGCTCATCGGTCTGGCCTGCAAGAACGCGATCCTGATCGTCGAATTTGCCAAAGCCCGGCAGGACGAAGGCGCGTCCGCCTTTGACGCCGCCGTCGAAGCCTGCCGGCTGCGGTTGCGCCCGATCCTGATGACTTCGATCGCGTTCATCGCCGGGGTCTTCCCGCTCGTCATCGCCCACGGCGCCGGGGCTGAAATGCGCCAAGCCATGGGCGTGGCCGTCTTTGCCGGCATGATCGGGGTGACGCTCTTCGGCCTCCTCCTGACCCCCGTGTTCTACGTGGTGCTCATGAAATCATGGCGCCCGAAGCCGGCTCCCACTACGCCGGCGGCGGGCCTGAAAGCCGGCCCCGGAACCCTCGTCGCCGGCGCGATCCTCCTCGGCGGACTCGGCCTCCTCCTGACGCCGGCGGCGCAGGCCGGCCCGCTCACCGTCGGCCCGGATTACGTCCGGCCGACCAACACCCCGCCCGCCCACTACAAGGCCACCGAACTCGGCGCTTGGAAGGAAGGGCGGCCGCTCGACACGCAGTCGAAGGGCGCTTGGTGGACCGTCTTTGGCGACGCCCCGCTGGACGAACTCGAACAGCAGGCGGGCGTCGCGAACCAAGCCCTCAAGGCAGCACTGGCCCGGGTGGAACAAGCCCGGGCCACCGCCCGCGTCAGCCGCAGCGAATTTATGCCGAGCCTCGACTTCAACCCGAGCGGCCGGCGCGAACGCTACTCGCCGAACCAAGTGCCGGCCTTCGGCAACATGACCGCTAACACCCTGCGGGTGCCGTTGGACCTGAGCTACGAAATCGATCTTTGGGGTCGGGTTCGCCGCGGGTTCGAGGGCGCGCGGGCCGACGCCCAAGCCTCGCTGGCGGCGTTCCACAGCGGGCTGCTCACGTTGCAGGCCGACCTCGCGCAAAATTACTTCCGCCTGCGGGCCTTGGATGCCGAGCTGGCGGCCGTGGCGGGCACGCTGCGCTTCCGGCGCGAGCAGGTGGACTTGGTGCGCAGCCGGCTCGAAGGCGGCATCGGCAACGAACTCGACGTCGCCCGAGCCACGACCGAACTCGCGACCGCCGAAGCCGATGCCGCCGGGCTCGAACGGAACCGTGCCGAACTGGAAAACGCCTTGGCCATCCTCGTCGGGGCTAATCCGGCGACGTTCAGGCTGGCGGCGTTGGCCGCCCCGGGGCCGAACTGGAATCCCACCCCGCCGAGCGTGCCGGCCGGCTTGCCCGCCGACCTGCTGGAGCGGCGGCCCGACGTGGCGGAGGCGGAACGGCAGCTCGCGGCGGCCAACGCCCGCATCGGTTTGGCCAAGGCAGCGTTTTTCCCCGTGGTCCGCCTCACGGGTTCGGCGGGTTACCTCAGCGGGGACATCGATAGCCTGTTCAATTGGGACAGTCGCGTGTGGTCCGTCGGCCCGAGCGTTTCCCTGCCGATCTTCGCCGTAGCTCGCAATCAGGCGAAACTCCGGCGCAGCCGGGCGGAATTCGAGGAATCGGTAGCCAACTACCGGCAGCGCGTGCTGGTCGCCTTTGGAGAAGTAGAGACCAGTCTCGCCAGCCTGCATTTCCTGGCCCGGCAGGCCGAGGCGCAGGCGCGGGCCTTGGCGGGCGCTCGCCAAGCTTCGGAGTTGGCGGACGAGCGTTACCGCGCCGGCCTCGTCAATTACCACGAGGTCGTGGACGCCAACCGCATCGCCTTCCAAGTCGAGCGCGGCACCGCCCAACTCGCGGGCCAGCGGCTGCTGGCCACGGTGCAACTGGTGAAGGCGCTCGGCGGCGGTTGGCACGAGCAGACGCTCGCCCCCGGGCGGTGAGCCGCGGGGCGCGGGCGGATTACTTGTGCAAGTCGGATACGCCGCGGGGGAGATTCCGCAGGGCGTTGACCTCGCGCAGGGTCAGCGCCCCGTCAAAGACCGCGAGGTCGTCCAGCCAGCCGGTGTAGTTGAAGCCCAGCATCATGAGCGCTTCGTCGGGCTTCCAGGTCCACGTCTGTTCGCGCGGGCTGAGTTCGCCTTTCAGGCCGCCGTCGAGGTAGAGCCGGGCGACGCCGTCGGCCTTGCCCGTGTTGAACTTTTCCCAAGTGAACACGACGTGCGTCCAGCGATCGCGGGAGAACGGCGGATTCCACACGGGCACCAGCGGTTTTTCCGCCATCGGAATGTCCTCCCATTTCCGGTTGTCGGGATTCCAGACCGGGAAATCGGCGTAGGCGCCGAGGCGGAATTCGCGGGGTTTTTCGTCTTTGGTAAATTCGGTGAAGAAGGCCGCGTTGTTCCAATCCTTGGATGTGATCTGGATCGGGTCGCAGAAGCCGGGTTCCAGGTCTTCGTCCGGATTCAGCCGGAGCCAGAAGGAGACGGAGCCACTCCAATTCCGGTCGTTATACGGCAGGTTGCCGGCGGCTTTGAAGGCGACGAGTTCCTTGATCCGCCGGTCGAACCGCAGCGCGCTGCCATACCGGCCCTGCTGGAAGGCGAGGCTCACCGAGGCGGGCGGCAGGCCGGGCTGCATGACCCGCGGATGGCTCCATTGCGGGGCCCAGTGGAGGCGCTTGTCCCCCTTGGCAAACCGGGCATCCGCCGAGTCGTCAAACGGGGCGTGGAACCGGAGCGAAAGCCCGAGGGTGCGCCGGGCGGCGTAAGGCACGGGATCGCTGGCCACCGCGGTCACGGTGCTGGCGACCAAGAGGGCACAGAGCAGGGAGGTGGAGGGGGAATTCATGGCGGTTGGGGCTGACGTTAGGGGAGGAGGTCGGATTCGGAAAACACGGCCTGTTGGACCACCGTGCGTTCGTGCGACGTGAACATGACGTGGATCTTGCCGTCCCGCGTCTGGATCGCCGTCGGGTAACCGTAGTCTCCCTTGGACTCCGCGATCAGATCACGCCGGTGGGGAAACGTCTTCGCACCATCGGTCGAAAGTGCCACCGATAAGGGCGTGCGATCCGAGAAACTACGGTTGTAAACCAATAGGTGGTGGCCGCTTTGCAAACGCAGGAAGTCCACGGCGGCATTCGGATTCGGGAATTCGGAATCTTGGCCCGGGCTCCACGTCTTGCCGGCGTCGCGCGATTCGGTGCGCACCAGCCAGCCATCGGGTTGGCCGTCGTAATTGCCCCCGCGGCGGCAGAATGCGACCAAGTGGTCACCGGCAATCCAAGCCGGGGCTGGCTGAATGTTGCCCAAGCGGGAGCGGACCCGGTTGGATTCGGTCCATTGGCCGGTCGCCGGGTGGTAGCGGAGGAAGTAGGACGTGCAGTCCGGGCCGACGGATTCGGGATCGTTGCCGACCTCGTGATAGACCGGGAGCAGGTAGTCGCCGTCCGGCAGGACGAGGGGCCGGTTCCGGACCATCGTGCCGGCTTCAAACGTGAGCTGAAACGGCTCCGACCACGTCCGGGCGCCGTCGCGGGAGATCTTCGCGGTGATGCGTGAACTGTCCCACAGCTCCCCGTAGCGGGTGACGTAGAAGAGCCAGACGACCCCGTCCGGCGCCTGCCACGGAATGGCGTTGCCGAGCGCGTAAAACGGGTTGGCGGCGATCTTGACCGGTTTGGACCACCGTTTGGAGCCGCGCTTTTGCCGCGCCCCAAACACCGCGGCGGCGTTGTCCTTGTATTCGCCGTGCCCGCTGAAAAAGGCGACGAAGAGATCGCCATTGGCCAATTCCGTGAGGCTGGCGGGGTGTTTGTAATCGCCGGTCGGAATCTCGGGTCCGAACAAGCGCTCCAAGCGCAGGCTGTCCGCCACGACGGGGGCGAGGGTGACCCACCACAGGAAGGCCAGCGTGAGCCAGCGCAGGGATTTCATGGGGCGAGCGTAACCAGAACCCTCCGGTTGAAAAGACACCATCCGCCCCGCGGCGGTGCCGGGTCGCCGACTACGGGCCCACTTCCGGGCGGTCGAGGTGCGGGCCGGAGTCGAGTTCGTCAAAGCCCTCGAAATCACCGGGGCGAAGTTCGCGGCTGATCTTGTGCTCCTCGCCAAACCACTGGCCGAGGTCGATGAGCCGGCAGCGGGGGCTGCAAAAGGGGCCCGTGGGGGTCGCCAACCACGCGCCGCGTTCGCGGCAGCGGGGGCACTTGACCAGCAGGGTGGTGAGCTCGCTCATGAGGTCAACGCTGGCGGCCACCGGAGTTCCGGCCCGCGGTAAATTCCCACATCGTTTTCACGGCGTGAAGTTAAGCCCGCCGCGGCTGCGGTCCATTCCTAGCTTGAGCCCGGGCCGAAAGTTTCCCGGGAGCAATCCGCTGCGGGCATTTCGCCGCGGGCCGCCGGGTGCCCCGGCAAACACGGCGGGCCGTTTCATGGCTGCCACACGCGGACCAACGGAGTGGGACGGCGCTCCCAACCCGGCGGCACCGGCTCGTCGGCGCGCAGATAACGCCGGCTTCGTGCCTCGCCCGGTTGGTGGCATTCGTAGAGGGCCACCGGCTGCGCCGTCGGCGGGGCACTGAAGTTGGGGCGGCGTGTCAGTTCCAGGGCGCCGCCCTCCGTTTCGTCCGTGCGCTGCCAGCGACCGGTCCAGCCAGTCGCCGTGTCGGTCAGCCGGAGTTGGTAGGTGTCGCTGAGGTAGCGGACTTCCAGCGTGAGTTGCCGGGCTTGCACCCAACCCGACTCAACGAAGGCAAAGCGGTAGTCGGTATTCTGGTCGAAGCGGGCCGCCACCCGTTCGCCGTCCACGGCCAGCTCCAGCGCCAGTCGATGGGTCGCCCCATCGGCGCGGGTGGCGGCGGCGGCCCAATGGCCGGCAAGCCGTAGGGCGTTGGTTTCGCCCTCGGCGGGCAACCCGAAGAAGAGCGGTTCCGAAAAATTCTCCTGGCCCCGCCCCGGCAGGCGGCGCAATTCGGTGAACCCCGTTTTCTCCACCGCAAACACGGGCACCAAGCCGGGCGGCCACGCTGCCGAAACCACGGCTTGAAACGTCGCGGTCGTCCCCGGCTCCAAGCCTACCTTGAACGGCCCGCCCGCGGGGTCCGCAGTGGCGCGGTGAAAGGGTGTGAGCGCCGGGGCCGTTGACTCGGCCGCCAGCGGATGGGCAACCCATCCGCCCACGAGTGCGACCCAAAGAAGGACCACCCGCCGACGCAGGGCGGGGCGGGGATTTCCAGGGCTGGTCATCGCTTGAGCGAGTTCGCGGGCTTCCGGTTCGCAGGGCTGGGGGACGGCCACCGCGGGAGGCTGAGCGTCAATCCGGCCGACGCGACCCTTTTCCAATCCAGCCAGAGCGGGGCACGCCGCGCCGCAACTGTTTCCGGGCTGAGTCACCGGGGGCGAGGGCACGGGGCGGTGGCCGGGAAGAGCTTTGCCGGCAATGGTTACGGTTCGGCGGACTGGAAAGTCCGCCCTCCAGAGGTTACGGCCATTTGTTCCAGTTGACCGCCAGCGCACAGGGGGGCGTTGCGGTGCCGCATCATTACTTCCGCGGCGCCGACTTCCACCTCGGTGTAGCTGACGGTCGCCGCGTCGTCGCGGTGCATGCAGGTGGAAAAGGGCCCGCATTCCGGTGCATGCGAGCCGTGAAGACGCCGGAGCCATTCCGTGGAACCGGCGTCGGGTTCCCGTCGTCGCCGTTGGTATTCCGCCGCGCGGAGGCGTTGGGCGTTGGGCTCGTCGAGACCGGACGAAAGCCACTGGCCGGCAGACCACGGATGGTGGTTGACCGACAGTTCATGCAGGTTCCAGCGCCATTCGAGAACCCGCTGTTCCGGCTCGATGAAGCCGACTAGCCGAAACGGATTCATCCGCGACAAGGGCAGGCCCGCCACCTGCGGTTCTGCTTCGGAACCGGAACCGCAGGCCCGCACAGCCAGCACCACCTCGCCCCGCGAAACGGTTGGCAACGGTGCGCGGTCGGAGATCGCATACCAGTTGATCAGCGCGAAGCAGACCCCGCGGTCGTTGACCGAGATCCACGTTCCACCACCCGGTTCCCGCGGATGCATGACGGTCCGTTCCCCAAGGACGAACTGCGCCGGCGGCAGGCCGGTGACCCGGGACCGTTGTTCGTCGCGGTTCATACCCAGCACGAATCCGCGGCGACGGGGCCAGAAGGTGACGGAACACATGTTGGCGGCAGGATTGGAGGCCGGTGGACCGCGGTCGAGCGGTCAGTCGGCGGGCGGATAGGTGGCGAACTGCCGGTTCGCAGCGCGCCAGATGCGGAGCAGTTGGCGCAGGGGCGTGGGCACGGCGCCCAGAGCCCGGTTGGCGGCGCCGATGGCGAAGACGAGCTCCCACTGGCGGAAGAGGGTTCGATAAGCGGACCCTAGGGAATTGCGCGCATCGTAGATGCTTGTGGCTTCGGCGCTGGCGCCATTGAGTTCGAGGATCTGGAAATTGCGCCCGGCCCGCAGTCGTCCTCCGAGCTGAAGCGCACGTCGTAGCGGCCGATGAAAAAGCCAGGCAGGCGTCGGGAAATCGCGTCAATCTGCGCTTCCAGTTCTGGGGTTCGCAGCCGGGCCCCGTCGCGGAAGATACAGCCTTGGGCGTGGTTGCCCGCTTCGACCAACCGCAACGTGGCGCCGGCTGGGAGCACTTCTTGGCGGCGCGAGGCAAAGCGGGCGAGGTAGCGGTCAGCCACGAACCGGGCGCGCTCATCGCGCCAGATGAGTTGTTCGACCGTGTGGACGCCGTCGCCGGTAAGGACCGGGAAAATCTTCTCCGTGAGCGCAAAGATCTGGCCACGGGCCTCGTGGGGAAAGCGGTAGTAGAAGATGCCCACTTCGAACGGCCCGGGCACATACCGCTGCACGACGATGGGCGCGGAACTGCCGCGTAGGTAGTCGGCTGCGTCGGCCTCTGATCGTATCAATTTCACGCCGAGCCCGCGTTGTCCAAGGTCGGGCTTGAGGATGAAGGGGTAGGCGATGGCGTGGGTCACCGACAGGCGCCGCAGTTCCGACAGGCGGTCGGCGCTTTCCGTCGCCAGGAGCCAGGCTTCCGCCGTGAATTCAGGGCTGGTCCGCGACAGCTCCTTCAGGGTTTCGAACTTGGATTCCCCGACCAGTCCGCCCGTGGTGATACCGGGATTGGCGGTCGTCGGGACCGTGAAGCCGCGATAGCGAATGGCGAGCTGAAGGTAACGGAACGCTACCGGGAGATAAAAAATCGTCGCGGGCCAGAATTCCCAGCGCCGCCAACGTCCCAAGGCAGCCCGGAAGCGTTGGCGTCCGCCGGGTGAAAACCAGCGCGGAAGGAAGCGCAGCAGGCCCAAGCCGACTGCCAGCGCGACCAGCAGCCACCACGCGCTGTGGTTCCAGCGTTGCAAAGCCTCGGCGAGCGCGGTCCCCAACCCTCGGGCGAGGCCGAAGATTCCGAGCGTCCAGACCGCGACTGCGAGCCCCGTGATCAGGGCGAAACGTCCAAATGGCAGGCGCAGGAACCCGGCGGCGAGGTAAGTGGGCAGGCGGGTGCCGGGAAGCAGTCGGCTCGTGACCAGCAGCCAGCCGCCTTGATTCGCGAACCAAGCTTCGCTGCGGGCCACGGCTTCGGCGGATACGAATCGTTGAACCCAGGTCAGCTTGAGCGCCCGGCGTCCGCCGCTGCGGGCCGCGAGGTAAAGGAGCAGGTCGCCGGTCCAGATGCCGAGGAAACAGCCGAGGAAACCCGCGGTCCACGACAGTTTGCCGGCCGCCGCCAACAGCGCGGCCGACACGGTGGGAACGTCTTCTTGGATGAAGGTCGCCAAACCCAGCGCGACGGCCTGCCCGGCTGGGGGCAGGCCGAGCAACGTGGCGCTGAGGTCGCTGCCAGACAGGGCCATCATGCGGCGAAGGAGAGGGACTGGGCCGCCAACGCCTGCTGGTGGGCGAGCGTGGCCGGCGCGAGCCCGAAGTTCGCGGGCAGTTGGGCATTCAGGAACCGCCCAATCACCGCGATCAAAGCGAAATGGTGGATGCCATGCGCGGCGGCATAGACCAGTTCCCGCCCCAGCGTGGACAGGGTTGCCGGCGAGTCGCCGCCGTAGCCGATTTGGCAGCGGACCAGAACGGGCTGCGCCAACTGGTCGGCGGTTAGTTGCCCGAGCCGATGGCGCAGCGCGCGGGTGAGTTCCCGCGCCAGTTGCGGTGACTGTTCGAGGCGGGGGTCGCGGTCGCGGTTGTCATAGTCAATGAAGCCGGCTTCGAGCCCGCGCAGGAGGCTGGAGAAGTGGTCGAGGAAGTGGCGATAGTGGCCGCCCATTGACGCGTTGAAGGCGAGGGCGACCGGTTGCCGGTAGGTTTCGGCGTCGAGCTGGAGCAGGAGGTTTTCGCCTTGTTCCAGCAGTTCCGTCACGGCGGTCACGAGCCGGGCGGAGGCGGTGGTGGGTTCGTAAAGCCCTTCGGTGTCGGCGATGGAATCAGCAGTCATGGGGCGCGATTGCGGGTTCAGCGGTCACATGGGTTGGCGAACCGGCTGCCGATGAGCGGCAGTTCGGTGCGGCGCAGCCACACCACGAGGGCGGCGGCGGCGAATACGGTCACTGCGAGTGCGAACAGTAGGCCGCCGTCGTCCTGCACCACAAGGCCCAGCTTGGTCAGGTGCCCCAGCAGGGCGCCGCCCATAAGCCCTAGCGAAAGTAGGCCGCCGCCGCCGGCCCAACGGGGAGTCAGCAGCAGGCCGACGGCGACAAGTTCGAGCAAGCCGGTTAGGAGGCGTCCCCAGGGCTCCAGGCCGAGGGTGGAGAAGATGAACTTGGATTCCGGCGCGCCGGTGAACTTGAAGAACAAGGTCTGGGCGAGAATGGACGCCGCCAAGATCTGGGCGATCCAACTGACGGTCCGGTGGGTTTTGCAGGGGTGCATGGCGCGGGTTGGGACGGGGATTATTCGTTGCTGAGCTGCTTCCAGTGCGCGTCGGCTTTGGCTGTCTGGGCCGGTTCGTCTTGGTCCCAGTCCTTGCGGGCATTGCCCCACAGCCCCTTGTAAAAGAGCAATAGCCGGCCGTTGGTTAGCTTGAAATTACCGGGGTCGATTTCGACCTTCTCCCCCTTGGCCATCGCGGTGGCGCACCAACCTCCGTAGGTTGGGACGTATTTGTCCGGTGAAGCGAGGAACTGCTTCCGGTTCGCGGCCGAGGCAAACCGATAATTTACGCCGCGGTGTGCGGCGGTGAACTCGGCTTGGCCTTGGTTCGGTTGGCCGGCGGTGAAGTAGGCCACGGGATCGTAGCCCTGCAGCGCGAGTTGGCCGGCGGCTAGGTTGTAGTGAGCCAGCGGGGCGGGAGTGCGCTTCGCCGCGGTCGCCTTGAGTTCGGCAAGTTTGGCGACGAGCAGGTCGAAGCCGAATCGGTCGCCGTTGTTTTTGCCCACATGGCGGAAGACCTCCTGGCCGGCTGGGTCCAACAGCACGAGGGCGGGGAAGTGGACCGACTGACCGTGGAATGGGTAGCCGTCGGGAATCGCGAATGCCTTCGCCAAGGTCGCGTCGGCGTCGCGGTAGAGGGTGACTTCCTTCGCGGCCGGTTTGCCCAACTTGTCCGCCCACGACTTGATTTCGTCGGCGCTGTCCGGCTTGAGGAAGACGGACACGACCTCCGGCAGAGTTTCGCCGCGTTGGGCATAGTCGCGGGTATGGCGCAGGCAGAGGGGGCATTCCGTCTTCAGCAGGAAGTGGAGCGCGACGTATTTCCCCTTCGCCTCGGCCAAGCGGAATTTCCGGCCGTCGGCCGGCGCTTCGACCGTGAAGTCAGTCGGGGCCGCGAAAAGATTCCACGCGCCGGCAAGAGCGCACAGGAAGGGGAGCGGCGAGCGGCGAAAGGGCATGGGCTTGGGCGAAAGAGTCGTCATTCACGCTGGCCGTTCCGAAGTCCGGTTCGGGGCCAGCACCCGTGAGAGGACGGAGCGGGGCGAGCTATTCCCGGAATCCTGAAAAATCGGTTGGGAATAATTTTAGCCCCCCGGACTCTCATGAGCGTGCCGATGTCGGATTCAGCCGCGATGGTGGACGAGCTCTACGGGCCGCTTTACCGCTTTGCACTGAGCCTGGCCGGGACGCCGGCGGTGGCGAGCGATCTCACGCAGGAGGCCTTCTTCCGCTGGTTCAAGCAGGGCGGTGAGTTGCGGGACCCGGCCAAGGTCAAGAGCTGGCTGTTCACGACGCTCTACCGCGAGTTCCTCCGCACGAGCCGCCAGTCCGCCCGCTTCCCGCACCACGAATTGGACGAGGTGGAATCCGAACTGCCGGCCGTGGCCCCGGAGGAGTTGGACCAACTCGACGGGGCGCTGGTGATGGCCGCGTTGCAGCAGGTTGAGGAAACCTACCGCGCGCCGCTGAGCCTGTTTTATCTCGAAGGATTTTCCTACGCCCAGATTGCCGAGGCGCTTGATCTTCCCGCCGGCACCGTCATGTCGCGGCTGTCGCGGGGCCGCGACCAATTACGACGACACCTGCGGAACCGACTCACGGCGGAGGAGCAGAAGCTGATTCCTTTTGCCGCGGCGAAGGCCCGTTAACCCCATTCCCATTCCTCCCATGAACCAAAACCAAGCCCAGTTGATCCTCGGCGCCTGCCCGCCGGGGCCGTGGCCGCACGACGATCCGCAGGTGGCGGAGGCGCTCCGGTTGGCCGAGTCGGATCCTGCGTTGGCCCGGTGGCTCGTGGAGACTCGCGGCTTTGACACCGCGGTCGCGGCGAAACTGCGCGTGGTGGCGCCGCCGGCCGACTTGCGCGATGCGATTTTCGCGGGTCGCCGGGTCACTGCCGCAGCCGGTCCGCGGGCCTTCTGGCGGCGGCCTGCGCTGCTGGCCTGGGCGGCGCTGCTGGTCCTGCTGGTGGGGATTTCCACTGTCTGGCTGGGTTCGCCACGAACCGGCGCGGCGGCCTTCCGGCAGGACGTGGCGCGGTTCCTCACGGAGGATTGGCAGCACGATTTCGATTTTCCGGAAGCCAGTTTCCCCAAAATCTGCGAGTGGGCGGGCCGGCAGCCCGGGAGCATCGAGTTGCGGGCCCCCGCGCAACTGGCGGGCAGTGCAACCTACGGCTGCAAAATCTTCGAGTGGCGTGGGCAGAAAGCGACGCTGGTGTGTTTCGTTACCAAGGCGGAGGGCGAAGTGATTCATGTCGTCAGTGTGGACCGCTCCAATCTTCCCGCGGCGGATCGTTCAGTGCCGTCGGACGCGCCGCAGTTTGCCCGGGCCGGCGAGTGGAACACCGCCCTGTGGTCACAAGGCCCGCGAATGTATGTCGCCTTGACCACGATGAACACCGAGGGGCTGGCCCGCTACGTAAAGCCGGCCGCGCTCTGAGCCGCCTCGAACCGAACCCCAAACTCCCCAACCGCCTGCCTATGAGACCGAGTGAAAAGTCCCCCGGAAAAGCCGTCCCGAATCCCGCCTTCTTGGCCGCCCTGACCGTGGGTTTGGCGGCCGTGGGGGCGGGCTGCACCGTGCCCGTTCACGCGCAACGCCTGCTGGCCAAGCCCGGCATGCAGTTTTCCGGTTCCGCGGCGTTGGGCGCCCCGTCGAAGCTGCTTCCCCAAGTGGAGTCCGGCGCCGCGACGTCGGGCGGGGGCCAAGCGGCCGGTTGTTCGTCCTGCCGCTGAATTCCAGGACATGCGACGATGAAAACCCGGGCAATCATGTTGGCGCTGCTGGGCCTGACGGCGGGATCCGTTCAGGGCAAGGACGCGTCCCAAGCGGTCGTGGAGCCGCGGGTCAGCACGCTCGTTTCACAGCAGTTCGAGGCCGACTTTGAGGCCCTCGTTGCGGACGACATCCAACTGCTCCAAGGCGGCCTCGCCTACGGCCAGAAGCACGGCCGGTTCGAGTGGACCGCCAGCCTCGCCTACCAAACCTTCGGGCTCGATTACCGGCCGGCGCCCTTCGATTTCCTAGGCGTTGACCGCGCGCTAAACGAAGGCCGCATCGCCGCGCAAGCGAATGGCCGGTTTCGTTGGGGTCAGTCGGTCTCCCTGCTCGGCAGTGCGGGCGTTTACGATGGGTTCGCCAACTACCGCAGCGTCTGGCTGAACGAATACTTCCGGCAGCAATTCTCCACGCTGCCCGAATACGTGCCGGCCAGTCCCCGCGGCGAAAACGTGGCCGCCGGAGTGCGTTGGGAATACCTGCCGGCCTCGGCCTTCGTCGAGGGCACGGTCAGCTATCTGCACGACGAGATCGCGCCGGGCTACGAGATCGACTTCGCGGGGCTCCGGCGTGACCGGCATCACCTGGACACGCTGGCCTACCAGCTCGCGTTCGAGAACGTGCTGTCGCGGCGGGTCCGCGTGCGGAACGAATTTCGCCTGACCGACACCACCGAGCGTGAATTGCGTTACGCCTATCAGGGTTCGCTCAACATCGCCCTCGGGGAACGGTGGGTGGCCCGGCTGTTCGGCGGCTACACCGGGGAGGCGCCCACGTTTGCGGCGCACTACTACGGCGGCGCCCTCGACTTTGAACCGGCCGAGGGTTGGATCCTGGGCGTCTTCGGCCGGCGTTACGTGGATTCCGGCGAGATTGAGAATTCGCTCTTCTCGTCCGCCGCGCCGGGACTGTCGTCGTGGCAGGCCGGGCTGAGCCTGCGGCGCTCGTGGGGCGTGCATTCGTTCCGCCTTTCCGCCGCCCCTTACCGGACCCGCTTCGAGCCGGCCGGCCTTGGCACCGCGTTCTTCCAGAATCTTTATCGGGGCCGCGATTGGGCCCTGGTGCAGTTGGCCTATGCGGCCGATTTCTGAGAACCCATGAAACCCCTGCTTCAACTCTCCCTCGCCGGGCTGCTGTTCCTGCTGCGTGCCCAAGGCGCCACCTACCGGGTCGGTGACACGGTGGAAAACTTCTCGCTGGTCAACCGGGCTACCGGCCAGCCGATGGCGCTCACGGATTTCGCGGGCAAGATCGTATTGCTCGACTGGTTCGCGTGGTGGTGCCCGTTCTGCCAGGCCGCCGCGCCGCAGTTGCTGGATGGGGTGCATGAACACTACTCAGCCCGCGGCGGCAATCCGGCCGGCATCCCCGTGGTCAGCGTCGGCGTGAATTTGCAGGCCAACCAGGAGGCGCAGACGCAGAACTTCGTCAACCGGGCGGAATACGAGTTCGTCTGGCAGGACTTCAACCGTGCGGTGGCGAACCGGTTTTTTCCGACCGGCGGCCAGCCGCTGTTCGCCATCATCAATGGCATCACCAACTCACCCAGCCACCGGCCGTGGGAGCTGATCTATGCCCGTCAGGGTTACGGCCAGACTACTTTTCCCGTCGCCGATTTCCGGGCGGCGATCGACGCCGTGCAGGCGTCCGTGGTGCCGGCGGTGCCACCGACGCTGACCCTGGGCTCCGGGCCGGCGGCCAACGGCGTGACGCTTTCCGTTCGGGGCCGGGCCGGCGTGGCCTATCGGGTGGAATCGTCTCCGGACCTCTTTGGTTGGAAGCTGGAACAGGAAGTGACCCTGAGTTCCGAGACGGAGTCGGTGCCGGTTCAACTGCCGTCGCAGGAGACGCGATTTTTCCGGGTCGTGGCGCCGTGAACTGGGCATGCCCGTGTTTGCCGGTTGGTGAAACGGCCGGTTTCCGCGAGCCGCTCTTTCGGGTCGAAAATCGGATGCGCTCGGTGGCCCCCGTGCGGTTTAACCGGTCGCCCGCGTCGGATTCTTCGCCGCAATCAAGACCTCGCCGTCACCGTGGGGAAGCCGGTGGCGGAGGCTGAGCGCCAAGACTAGTTTCAGACGTCACACACCTTCGCCGCGTGGCGCAGGGCGAGCGCCTTGTCCGGCCAGGTGGGAATGAATTCCTGCGCGACGAAGCCGGTGTAACCAAGCTCCAGCAACGTCCGCATCACCGCCGGATAGTTCACTTCCTGGGTGTCATCCAATTCTCCGCGGCCGGGCACTCCGGCCGTGTGGACATGGCCGATCACGTCTTGGTGCTGGCGCAGTCGGCGGATCACGTCGCCGTCCATGATCGCGACGTGGTAAATGTCGAACAACAATTTAAAGTGAGGCGAGCCGACCCGTCTCACAAGTTCGACGCAGAAATCCACATGGTCGCCGAAGTAGCCCGGATGCCCCTTCATCGGATGCGTGCCATCGCGGCTGTTCAGGTGCTCCAAACAGAGTGTCACCCGCTGTTGCTCCGCGTAGCCGATGACTTCCTTCCACGCCGTCACACAGTTGTCGGCCATCGCGGCGTCACTCAAGCCGGGCACGCGCATGCCGGTGAAGGTGATCACGCGTTGGCAGCCGAACTTCACCGCCACGTCGATGCCCTCGCGCAACGCGGCGATGACTGCGGCATGCTGGGCGCGGTCGCACGGGCCCTTGGCAAAGCCGTGGCTGCCCACCAGCGAGATTTCCAAACCCAATTCCCGGATCAGCGGATAGTGTTCCCGGCCGATGCCTTCCATCGCCACGAGCCCAATGTCCCGGCTCAGTCGGGCCAGTTCCGGTGTGGGCAGGGGATTAAACGTCCACCCCATGATTGATTGCCGGATGCGCCGATTGCGGATTTTGAAATCGGGTTCGACCGCCAACTGCGGCACTTGGGCGCACGCCGGCAGCACGCTGGCCGAAACTCCGGCCACCGCCACGGTGGCGGCCTTGAGGGCTTCGCGACGCGAAAGTTCGCCGGCAGGAAAGACGGGCTGGTTCATGGGCAAACGCTCCGGCGAAGCCGGGCGTCGGTCAACGCTCGGTTCCGGGGCGGTTCGGCCCGGTTAGTCCGCCCGCGGGTTCGCCGCCAACGCCGCGAGCAGAGTTTGGAGCGGGGCCTCGCCGGAGATGACTTCCGCGCCGGGCGGCAACGTGCCGGCCGGCGGAACGTCCCGCGCCAGCACCAGCAGGCGGAGCGCAGCCGAGCCGGCCTCGGCCAAGGGTAGGGCGCGGGCGAGGGTGCCCAGTTCACCCAAGGGCGTGGCCACGATGACCGCTGCCAATTCGGAGCGCTGCCGTTGCAGAATCCGCAGCGCTGCGGCCGCGGAACCCGCCACCTCGACGCGGTGGCCCTGCGCGACCAATTCCTGCCGGAGCAGTTCACCCACCGCCAAGTCTTCGCTCGCGAGCAGCAGCAGTTTGCCGTCGAGGCCGGACCCGGAAACGGGTGCCGGCGGGGTGGTGGCGAGGGCTCCGGGCGGCGCGGCGGGCAGGTAAACTTCGAACTCGGTTCCGACCCCGGGTTCGCTCTTTACCACCATGAAGCCCCCCTGCTGGCGCACGAGCAACGCCGAGGTCGCCAAACCGAGGCCGGTGCCACGGCCGGCGGGCTTGGTGGTGAAAAAGGGTTCAAACAACCGGGCTCGCACCGCCGGGGTCATGCCCGTGCCGGTGTCGGCCACCAGCACCATGACTTGGCGGCCTGGGCGGGCTTCGGGGCTGAGGCGCGCGGCTTCGTCGTCGGCGAGTTCCACGTTGTCGGCGGCGACGCTGAGTTCGCCCCCGCCGGGCATCGCGTCGCGGGCGTTGACGCATAGGTTCAGCAACACCTGATGCAACTGCGTGGCTTGCCCCAGCACCGGCCAGAGGTCGGTCGGCAGCAGCACGCTGAGGCGGATGTTTTCAGGCAGGGTTTCCCGCAGGGCCCGCTCCAATTCGCCGATGAGTCCCCCGATGGCGAGCACCTGCCGGTCGCCGGCTTGGCCGCGGGAAAAGAGCAGGACCTGCTGCACCATGTCGGCGCCGCGGCGCGCGTGGGTTTCCATCACGTCGAGCATCCGCCGCAGGTCGTCGGCTTCGGTGCGCCGCCGCAACAACTGGACGCCCATGAGCACGGGGGCGAGAGCGTTGTTCAAGTCGTGCGCCATGCCGCTGGCGAGGGCGCCGGCGGCTTCGAGTCGTTGGGCGCGCGCCACTTGCTCTTGGAGCCGTTTCGTCTCGGTGATGTCGGTGTCGATCTGGAGAATCTCCCGCGGCTCGCCGCGGTCATCCCGGATCAGCGTCCACCGGCTGGCCACCGTCAGCGGTTGCCCCTCGCAGGACCGTTGGGGAAGTTCCCCGGACCACTCGCCGCGGGCGAGGACCCAGCGGCGTGCCGCGGCGATCGCGAGGCCGTCCGGGGTCGAGTCTGGGGTCGGCCCGGACGCGCCGTAAAGCTGGCGGGCGCGGGGGTTCAGGTAAGTGATCCGGCCGGTGAGATCGGTCACGAGGATGGCGTCCTGCGCTTTGTCGATGAGGGCGGCCTGCTCTCGGATCGTGGCGAGCATTCGGCGGCGTTGGCGAAACCAACCGACCGACTGGACCAACACCGACGCGAACAGGGCGCCCGGCAACTGGAGGAGCGCGATGATGAGCCACGGGAACCACAGCCGCTGGCCCATCCCCGCGAGGACCAGCCCGGCCACGCCGACTTCCAGGCCCACGGTGGCCGCCGCCGCGGGCAATGGGCGCAGGCGCAACAAAACGAAGGTGCACCCCAACGCCGTGGCCGCGAGCACGGCCAGTTCGCCGCCCCGCGGCCAGCGGCGCAGCCAGTCGCCGCGGACGAGGTTGAGCATCTCCGTGGCGTGGGTCTCGACGCCGGGCATGAAGGGCAGTCCCGGGCTCCAGGCGGAAAACGGGCTGCGCCACTCGTCGCGGCGTTCGTCGAACTGCCCCGCGGCCGGGCGGGCGCCGACGATCACGATGCGATCGCGGAAGAAATCGGCCGGCACCGTGGCCGGTTCGAGCGCGTCGCTGAAGCTGACGTTGGGAATCGTGAAGGGCGGCCCGTAGTAGTTCAGCCAGCGTTCTTCGGCCTTGCCCCCGCGGGTCGCCTCTAGGTCCAACCACTGCGCAGCGGCCCACGTGAGGCTCGGGAGGTTGCGGCCGGCAAACCCCGGAAAATGTTCCCGCACCACGAGGTCGGGATCGATCTTCGCGAAGACGAACCCGTGGCCGGCCGCGGCGGCGAGCAGATTCGTGGCCGGCAGGATTTCGCTGCGCTGCCAAACCGTGGCGACATCGCCGCGGTCGTGTTCTGAGCGGTGCCATTCTGCGCCGAGGATGACGCGGCCATTGGCGCGCAGGGCCGCGGCCAGTTCGATGTCGGCGGTCGCGTCGGCGGACGGCGCTTCAAACAGGATGTCGAAGATCACCGCCCGCGCCCCGGCGGCCGTCAGGCGGCGGACCAATTGGGCGTGCAGCCGACGGTCGAGCGGGGCGGACGGATCCTGGCCTGTCTGCATGAACGTCCGCAGGTCGAGGTAAACCAACGCTACCGGCCAATGCGGCGAATCCACCGCGGGAGCCGCGACCGGGCCGCGCAGCGCGAGGGCGGCATCGTAACTTTGGCGGACCAACCCCGTGCCCCGTCCGTCCGGTCCCAGCAGCGCGAGCCAGGAGAGTAACGTCAACGCGGCGGCCGTCAGGACGACGGGCAGCAGGGGCCGGAGCTGGAACTGGCGGGCGGGCACGCGGGCAGGACGTTAGGCTGGCCCCCGGTCCGGCGGCGAGCGTCGAACCCGCTGCCCCGGTTCAGAAGTTCAGCCGGATGCTGGCGACGAAGGTGCGTTCGCGGGGGAGCGGTGTGAGGAGATTGAGTGGATTCAGCCGGTAGTCCTCGTCGGCCAAGTTGAGGATGCCCACCCGGAGTTCGGCCGCCCGGCGGGTGAAGCGGTAGCCGGCGAACACGTTGTGCTGCCAGAATTCGTCGCCGAGTCGGGCCGGCGCATAACCGCCGTTGGCCTGCTGGAACCAGTCGCTTTCCCACTGCGCAAAGAAGCCGCTGGCGTGATTGAAGCGCGCGAAGAGCCCGACCTGGTGCAGCGTGGCGGCCTCGTTTTGTTCCAGCGCCGCGAGCCCGTTCGCGCCGGCGGGCAAGCCGGGGAAGCGGCCGGTCAATTCGGCTTCGCTGACGCGGTAACGCGCGCCCACCGACCAGTCGTCCCCGAGCAACTGGGTCGCGTAGAGGCCGACGGAACGTTCCTGGAAGGCGAGCGTCTGGGTCGCGAAATCCACCGTGTCGGCCAGCGGCACGGGCAGCGAATTGGACACCGCGCCAACCTCGCGGGTGCCGTCGGACCGCAGTTGTTCGACCTCGACTCCAAAGTAGGTGCCGGCGCCGAAGGATTGGTCGAGGCCGACGCCGAGGGTCTCGAACTCGGTTCCCGGCACGAGGCCGGCGACACCCTCGGGAATCAGGCTGCGCAACGCCTGGTTGAAGCCGGCGACCTGCGCCGGTTCGAGCCGGACGCTTTGGTCGAAGTAGAGGCCGCCGAGAGAACGGGTCCACGCGGCGCGCAGGTGGGTGTGTTCCAGCGGCGACCAGGTGAAGCCCAGTTTCGGGGCCACGAGGTCGCGGTCGGTCTCGCCAGCGGACACCGGCGCCACGTCGGCGTTGCGGGGGAAATCGAGCCGGTCGTAGCTGAGGCCGGCGGTGAGCCGGAGCGCCTTCACCGGACGCCAATGGTGATAGACATAGCCGTTAAGGCGCGCGAAGCCGGGTTCGATCTGCTGCTCGGCGAGCGCCGGCGGCAGCGGGTTTTCGAGGCGGGCCGCGGTCGCGACCGTGCCGTCCTGGAAACGTCCGCCCAGCACCCACGCGTGGTGCTCCGTCTCGAAGATCTGCTGCAACTCGGCGGAATAGAGCGTGAAGTCGCTGGCGAGCACCAACGGCCGACGGACGCTACCGAAGTCCACGTCGGTCACCGTGCCGACCGGGTTGCGGCGGAGGAACAGCAAGGCGTGATCGGCGTCGGTGAGCGTGAAGTCATCCGTGAGGCGCGAGGCGAGGAACAGCGTGTGGCTGCCGGGCGCCCATTCGTGGTGCCAGCCGAGGTAGAGCGACGGTTCCTGGCGTTCGGTCACGCGGAATGTCGGGCTCGCGGTCGCGGGATCGTAGTAAGCCGCCGTGTCGCCGGCGTCGGAATCCATCCAGCCCGCTTGCACGTAAAGGCTGTCGGCGTCGCCGAACTGCTGCTTGGCCTGGGCCGAAAATTCCAGGCGCTCGAAGTCGCCGTTCGGGTGGTCGCCATTCTGCGTGCGGAACTGCGAATCCAGCGCGTAGCCGAGCCCGTCCACCTGGCCGAAGACTGAGGCCGCGGAATCCCAGTCGCCGCCGCTGCGGTATTCGGCGTAACCGCTGGCGGCCACCGGCGCGGGACCAAACCAGCGGAGGCGGTCCTGCTGGGAGAGCTGCTGCGACAAGTTCCCGGCGCCCGGCGGCGCGAGTAGGTTGGCGACGAGCAGTTCGCTCTGGCGCGCGGCCTCGTGGCGGAGGTTCACGCCGGTGGGATCTTCCTGCCGTTGCAGGCTGCGGGCGCGGAACAGGTGCGCGGAGAAGTTCGCGTAGTCGTCGGCCAAGGCCCGGGCGGCGGTGCGCTCGGCGACCTCGGTCAGGCCCACAGCCTCGTAGGCGACAGCCAGGTTGGCGCTGCGGACCGCGCGGTCTTGGTCGAGCAACTGGCGCGCGCGGAAGACGCTGCGGCGGTCGTTCAGCGCGACCGACTGTTCGAGGTCGTGGACGGCTTCGTTGAAACGATTGAACTGGGCGTAATGCAGCCCCTCATAGAGCCACGGCGTGGGGTCACCGCCATCGAGGCTCTTCGCTAGGCGGAAGTCCTTCTCGGCCCGCAATGCGTCGCCGGATTCGCTCCAGCCCTTGGCGAGTTGGTTGCGGAACGCCGCGCGCTGCGGTTCCATGGCAGCGGCCAGTTGCAGCGCCTGCCGAGCTTCTTCCGGACGGCCGAGTTCGCCGAGCGTGAGAGCGCGGCCGAGCCAGGCGTTCCCCAACGCTCCATCGAGCGCGAGCGCCTGATCGAAGTCGGCGAGGGCGGCGGCGAAGTTGCGTTGCCGTAGGTGGAGGAAACCGCGGACCGAATGGGCGGCCGGATACCGCGGTGCCGCCGCGATCGCCCGGTCAACGGCGAGCTGGGCGGAACGACGGTCATCAAAGGCGAGGTCGAGTTCCGCGACGCGGGTCCACGCGAAGCCGGATTCACCCGCGCGCCGGGCGGCGTTGCGGGCGCCCGGCAGGTCGGAGCGTGATTGGAGATAGTAGGAGCGGGCCAGCCAACCGGTTCGGGAAACGGGTTCCGGCAGTTCGGCGACGGCTTGGAACTTCACCGCGGCGATCACTTCGCGGAATGCCCGGGCCATTTCGGAATCCGGGGCCAAGGCGCCGAGTTGCGTCTCGGCGGTCTCCACGTCGCCGCTGGCCAGCCGCACCGCGAGACGAAATTCGCGGACGGCTGCGGACTCAGCCGCGGCCGGTCCGGGCAGTGCGGCCAAGGCGGCGTTCACGTCGCCGTCCCGGTAGGCGGCGAGGGCTTTGGAAAACGTCGCCTGTTCGGCGGCTGTGAGGGTGAGGTCCGCCGGGTCGAGCACGGCCGGATAATTGAGGCACCACTGCACCCGGTTAGCGGCGAGCACGGTGCGCGATTTGGCGATGGTGCGGTCCGGCGTGACGACCGCCTGTTCGCCAGCGACGAGTTCGGCGGTGCCTTGCGTCGTGGTCAGGGTTACGGCGCCGTCGAGCAGCGCGAGTTCGGTGAGACCGCTGTCGCCTTCGGCGCGCAGGACAAACTCAGTTCCCCGGATCGCGCCCGTGGCGAGCGGCGTCTCGAACTCGATGTCGGACGGCCGTTCACGGTTGAGGAAAAACAGGCGGCCGGAGTTCAGCCGGAACTTCTTCTGCGCGGGTGCCTGGCTGGGTGGCTGGAGCTGGAGCAGCGAGGACTTGTCGATGCGGATGACGCTGCGGTCGGAGAGTTGCAACGTGGCCCGGGCCGCGCTGCCGGTGCGCAGGCGGTCGCCGGCTTGCAGGACGAGGTTGGTCTGCGCCGGCTGCCATTGCTCGGCGCCGGCGCGCAGGATTTCCACCGGCCCGCTGAACTCGACGATCCGGCTGAGGAACGCTTCCGCGGCTCGGCCCGGCGCGAGCAACCAGAGGGTGCCTAGGAGACAGGCCCAGGATCGGCGGAGCAGGTGGCGGCGTGCGTTCAAGGTGGGGACACGAAACTACCGGACACGCGGTCCCGAGGGAATCCGCATGTCCGGCGGGTTAGGTGGCGGTCAGTTGCCGGTGTCGCGGACGAAGGAGCCGGTGTCCGTGTCGGTCACCACGTCGTCGCGGACTTCGCGGCGCACGAAGGTGCCAGTGCCGTCCAGGTTGAAGGTGAGGTCGTATTCATCGCGCTGGCCGGGCTTGAAGGTCACGACGAGCGTAGCGGCCGAGCCTTCCTTGACGGTGTAAACGTAGGTGAAGGCGTTCGCATCATCGTCTTCCTCAGTGCTCTGTTCGCTGCCGCTGGTCGCGGTGGTGAAGGTCAGCCGGTCGGGCGTGGCGCCGCTGCGGAAGAGGTAGCGGGTGCCGGTCAGTTCGGGGACGGGCGAGCCGTTGCCATCGGGGGGCGTGCCGCCGCCACCGCCATTGGGGCCGCCCGAGGTGGCGTTGCCCGCCGGACTGAAGGCGCCGTTGTCGGTGTCGGTCAGCAGGTCACCGCGGAACTCGCGGCGGACGAAGGAGCCTTGGGCGCCCTGCGTGAACGTGAGGTCGTATTCGTCGCGGCGATTGTCGGGCAGGTTCACGACGAGCGTGGCGTTAGTGGGCGTGGTGAAGGCGTAGGTGTAGCTGAACGGCTTGTTTGGCTCGTCTTCGTCGGGCCGCGGCTTGTCCTCGATTTCGATCCCGGTGGTCTCGCTCAGGAATTCCAGCCGCTCCGGCGTGGCACCGCTGAGGAACGAGTAGGCGAGCCCCTTCAGCGACGCGGGTGGCGCCACCGGCACGGAGTTCGTGTCGCCGGGATTGCCGCCGGGCGGCTGCGTGCCGTCGAGCACGGTGAAGGTGCCGAGGTCGCGGTCTTTCAGGCGGGCGCCGCGGAATTCCTCGCGGACGAACGTGCCAAGCTTCGCGGCGGTGAAGGTGAAGGTGTAGAGGTCGCGCCGGTCCTTATCGCCGGCCGAGCTGCCCTTCACGAGCTTGACCTGGGCCTCGTTGTCGCCGGTGCGGGTGAAGGTGTAGGTGAAGGGATCCGTGCCGGTGGGCGAAACCTTCACGCCGTTGGTCTCGGAAAGGAAATCGTAGTGCTCGTGCGCACCGTCGTCGCCGAGGCCGAGGGATAATCCCTGGAACGACCACGGGGCGAGTCCAGGCACTGTGATCGGGGTGACGTTGAGGCGGTAGTTGCCGAAGGTGACCGCGCCGCCGTCCTTGGCGGAGAAGATCTGGTTCACCGGGTTGCCGTTGCCGAAGACGGGTTCGCCGATGTTGCTCCACGCGCCGAGGTCGGTGGAGCCTTGGAGCTGGTAGGACTGGCCGCGTTCGGTCGCGAACTCGACCTCGATGGCGGTGAAGATCTTGAGCTCGCTCTGGGCTTGGACCCAGGAGCTGGCGGACAGGAGCCCGGCGAAGACGCCGAGGCGGCAGTGAGACAGGATTCGATGCATGGTGTGAACTGTGTTGTGGCCGCGGTTGAGCCCGATTGCGCTAGTGAACTTCACCAGCCCGTCGAGCGGCTGGGACACCTAATGCAACGGGCGTGCCAAGGCCGTTGAACCGCTCAAACACGCGCGGAAAGGCGGGGCATAGACCGGTTTCCAGCCGCATGGACGCCCTTTCGATCCGACCGTGGACCACCGGCGAACCGGAAGCGGACCGTGAGGCCGTGAAGACCACCCACCGGAGCGCCGCAGTGGCCGTCGCTGGCAGCGAGGCCGGTGGCGCCGCCACGAGCAGGGTCAGGTTGCCGTCCGCGTCGTAGCTGAAGTTATGGGTGGCCCAAGCCCAGGACTTCCACGGAGCCGTGAATGGTGCGGCTGGAATACACTGGTTGAGCCGGTTGGGGGGTAGGCGGCGAAGCGAACGGGGCCGCGACGGTTGCCGCTGGGCGGGCGTTTCCGGCGGCAGTTGCGAAGCTGGATTGTTAGGTTACTTCCCAAGTCACCAATGATTTCACGCGTGGTTCAGGCAATCGTGCTCACCGCCTTTGTCGCCTCGGCGGAAGATTCGTCGTTCGCCGAGCGGATTTCACAGCGGGATTTTCCGTCTGTGTTTCAAGCGTGGCATGGCGCGACTCCCAGGGCCGGCGCGGACGCCACGACCATGCAGGCATTGCATGATTTGGTGTTCCTGCACCCTTCCATGATTCACCTCCAATCCGAGGCCGCTTGGGAGGGCACGGCGTTTGACTTTACGCCAGCAAGTATTGCCCAAGCCAAGGCCAAGCGGGCCGCCCTCCGGGCCAAGAATCCACGGCTTATCCTGCTCGCTGAGATTCGTTACCGGGATGCCCCCAAGGGATTCATCCCGGAAGAGGCTCCGTGGTGGAAGCGGGAGGCCGACAACCAGTTTGTCATCGGATGGGCCGAGGGTGGATATCGCCTCCTCGACGTGGCGCACCCCGCTTGGCAAGCCCAAGTCGCCAAGCGCGCCAAAGCCGTCATGGATACCGGTGTTTTTGACGGCGTAATGCTCGATTGGTGGACCGACGACGAGCCCCGGCTACAGCTCATCCGCCAGCTCCGGGCCGCCCTGGGCAACACTGCGCTCGTGCTGGTGAACGCGAACGACCGATCGATTCCCCTGACCGCCGAGTATGTGAACGGCCTCTACATGGAATGCTATCGCACCCAGTCGCCGGCCGACTGGCAGCGCATTTCCGAAACCCTCCGGTGGGCCGAGACTCAGCTTCGCCCGCCGCACATCAATTGCCTCGAAACTTGGTCGCATCAGTCGCGGCGTGACCTGCACCTGATGCGTGCGGTGACGACGCTTTCGCTGACTCAATCGGATGGTTATTGCCTCTTTGCCGACCCGAATGAGCTCCCCACTTCAGACCATCTGCATGACTGGTATGCGTTTTGGGACAAGGGACTTGGCCGCCCTACGAAGCCAGGTGTCCTGCGCCCCGATGGAGCTTGGGAGCGGGCGTTCTCGGGCGGCACCGTCATCTACAATCCCGCCGGAGGTTCCAGCGTTACGGTGCGCTTCAATGCACCCTGCCGGAGCCGGGCTTCGGGGCTCACCCGCACCGAACACAGCGTTAACAGCAACGATGGGGACATTTTCCTCCACCACTAGACGAACCCGGCCGCTTGGAAAACCAGACCCGCAAGTGGCTGAGCTAACGGTGACTACTACGGCGTGGGTGGTCGAAAGTGCTTTAGCTAGGGTTGGATGGATCCCCGGGGAGGCGCATGAGTAAGGGGATTGATCGCCGAGGGCGCAGAGGAAACCGCCCGCAGCTCAGGCAGGGGGCGGCACCAGCACTTTGGGTGCCCTCAACTCACGCTCCGCCGGGGCGCAATTCCGGCCACTTTTGAAGCCGGCGGAGCAGGGCTTGGTGGGAGATGCCGAGCTTGGCGGCGGCGCGGCGGATGCCCCCGTGGGTCTCCGCCAACGCGCGCCGGACGAGTTCGTATTCTTGGGCTTCTAGCGGGGGCAGGTCGCGGCCCGGTAGGGTGACCGCAGGAGCTGGTTCGGCCGGCGGCGCTTCGGTGGACGAGGGGCTGGGGGCCGGGACGGAGCGGGCTAGTCTGAGCCAAGCGGCGTCGAGGGCGAGCCAGGCGACGTCGGGCGGGGTGCGGAGCAGGGAGCGTTCGAGCAGGTTACGGAGTTCGCGCGCGTTGCCCGGGTAATCGTAGTGGGCCAGGTCGGGGGCGTCTTCGGGCCGGAGTTTGGGGGCTTTGCGGCCGTATTTTACCGCCAGTTGATTGAGCAACCGTTCCGCCAGCGCGGGGATTTCTTCCCGGCGTTCGCGCAGGGGCGGCAGGTGGATGGTGAAGGCGTCGAGGCGGTAGAGCAGGTCTTGGCGGAAGCGGCCGGCGGCGACTTCGGCAAGCAACGGCCGGTTGGTGGCGGCGACGACTCGGCCGTTGAACTTCTTGGTGACGGTGCTGCCGAGTGAACGGTATTCGTGGGCTTCCAAAAAACGGAGCAACTTGGCCTGCAGCGGCAGCGGGACTTCGCCAATCTCGTCGAGGAATAGGGTGCCGTCCTTGGTGGCGCCGACGAGGCCTTCGCGGGTTTTTTCCGCGCCCGTGTAGGCACCGCGTTCGCTGCCGAAGAGTTCGGCTTCGAACATCTCCGCGGGCATGGAGGCACAGTTCACGGCCACATAGGGCGTGGCCTCGGCCTGGCTGGCGAACGTCCAGCGATGCAAGGCTTGGGCGGCGACGTCCTTGCCCACGCCCGTCTCGCCGGTGAGCAGGACAGTGGCGGTGGGATGCCGGGCAGCCTGTTGCAGGGCTTGGGCCACTTCGCGCATGGCGGCGCTGGCCACGACCATTTCCCCGGCGGGCAGTTGGGTTTTTAGATGGGCAAGGCGGGTCCGCGCCCGGCGGAGGCAGGCGGCGAAGGCGACGGCCTCAATGGGTTTCGAGAGGTAGTCGAAGAGGCCGTGCCGGGTGAGTTCGACGGCGTGGGCGAGTTCGGGCAGGCCGGTGAGCAGGATGGCGGTTTGAGCTGGGTTGCGCTTGGCCAGTTCGAAGTAGAAGTCGAAGCCCTTGCCGTCCGGCAGATGATTATCGAGCACCACCACGTCGAAACTGCGTCGCCCGAGGGCGGCCCGCGCATCGCGCAGGGTGCCGCAGGGCAGCGCCTCGCCGCCGGTTTCGCGCACTACGGCGGCCAGCATCTGGGCGAAGCCGGCGTCGTCTTCGACCAAGAGGCAAGAATAGTCGCGGGGTGGCGGGGTGGTGGTGGGGCTCATGCGGCTGGCGGGAGGGGGCGGAAGCTTGGGGCAACAGGATTTGGCGGCGGTGGGTTGGGGCGGGGTTGCTCATTCGACCCGGACCCGAAAAAAGGCGGCCGTGCTGGCGGGGGGCAAATTGGTAAAACTCAGCGGTGCGCCGGTGCCCTCGAGCACGGTGAGCGAGGTCCAATTCGTGCCTCCGAGGGCGGGCGTTGATTCCAGCCGGTAGCGGGCCCCGAGGACCGAGGGGAACGTCAACACGGGCTGTTCGCTGAGGAAACGGGCGGCGACAGGTGGCGGCTGGGTGTCGGTGAGGAGTCGGTAGTTGAGGTGAGCGACGCCGCGGGTTTGGTTGGCGCCGTCCACCACCACGAGGTAGGTCCGGGTTTTCGAGGCGGCGAATTCCAGCCGACTGGTCAGGCCGTTGGGGCCGGAATTGTGGTCACATGTGACGGGAATGAGCCCGGCGTAGCCGATCAAAGGGGGATCAAAGGTGTAAACCGCGAGGACCGTATCGAAATTGCTGCCGTCGGTGTCGAGTCGGGCCGTGCCGTCGGCGGGCGGCTGGTAGGCAAACCAGTAGGAAGCGGAGCCGACGAGGCCGCAGTGAGGGGGTTCGTCCGGATCGCGGCGGGCGAACACCGTATTGAAAATCTGCGAGCCGCTGAACCCGCGCGTCACGCCCAAGCCGGCGTTCCGGGCGAGCGCGGCCCGGGCCACCCGCGAGCTGGGGGCGGCTTCCTCGGCCAGCGCGGCGTCAAGGGCGTCGAGCGGTTTGTCTCGGGCCAGCGCGGTGGCGTCACCCTCGGAGTTGATCTGAATTTCGATGGGAGCGCTGTAGAGTTCACCCTCCTTGAACTTCACTTCGAGTTGGTATTCACCGACGTGCGCTTGGCTGAAGTTGGGGATGACCAACTGGTAGTTGTCCGCCCCATCAATGTCCTCGCCGTTAAAATACCATTCCAGTTCAACCGCCTCCGACCCTTGGATGTCCACGGACAGCACCAAGGTGTCGCCGGCCCGCACCGAGCGGTCGGCCTCGCTGCTCAGGATCAGGGGCACCTGCTGGGAGAGCTCGCTGAAGGTCCAGCCCAAGGTCACTGGTCCGGTGGCCCCGGCAAAACCGTCCACTGCCACCTCGTAGCGCACGCCCGCCCGGACCCCGAAGGTGACCTGACTGGTGGCGTCGGGCGTGGGGTAATCGTCGTCCTGCTCGGCCACTTGCTTCAAATCAGCGAAGGGTTTCAAGGGATCCGCCGGTCCCGGCAGACCGCCCTTCAATTCCCGTTCGTAAGCGTAGACGGACAGCAGGGTGTCGAACGTGGTGCCGGCGGTGGTAAACGTGGCGACCCCGTTGGCCGGCGCGACCCACGAAAGCCAAATCGAAGCGCTGCCGCGTTTGCCGCCATGTTTGGGTTCCCCATATTCGCGGGTCGCGCCCCGGGTGCTGCCGGTGCCGGTGCCGCTGGGCCCGACGGCAAAGCCCCGCGCGGCGAACGCGTCCGCAAACGGCAGTTCGGCCGCCTGAGCCCGTCCTCCGGCGAGGAGGACGGCACTCAGACAACTCCAACGAACGATGGCTTGGGCAGGGCGCAGCATGGAAACGACCCGGAAGGATTGCTCAATTTCGACGGTAACGGTAGCCCGCAGACAACCTGGCGCCCGAACAATCCATCTCCCACGGGAGGTCGCAGTATGAATGCCAGCCTCCGCTCCCGCCAGAAGTTGGGTGAAATGGCCTCAAAAATGGGGCGACGGACGGGGCCACGTGCCGCCAATGGACCGGCGGTGGTGCGATTTCGGACCACCGTCGGCAGGGATGCGCCGGCCACTGCGTGGTGACCTCCCGGGGTTGGCCTTTTGAATTCCTTGTCGGCGGGCGTGAAATTCCTAGTGTCCCGTCACCGAATCGGTCCGGCATCCGCCGGCAATCTTGATGAACGAACCTGCCATCACTCCGGAACTCGTCGCGAAGCACAATCTGACTCCTGACGAGTATCAGAAGGTCCTCGAAATCTTGGGCCGCACTCCCACCTACACCGAACTGGGCATCTTTTCGGTCATGTGGTCGGAGCACTGCTCCTACAAGAACACCCGGCCCGTGCTGAAGACCTTCCCGACCAAGGGCGACAAGATCCTGGTTGGCGCGGGCGAGGAGAACGCCGGCATCATCGACGTGGGCGACGGCGTGGCGATCGCGTTCAAGATCGAATCGCACAACCATCCCAGCGCCGTGGAACCGTTCCAAGGCGCCGCGACCGGCGTGGGTGGCATCATTCGCGACATCTTCACCATGGGCGCCCGGCCGGTGGCCGCGCTGAATTCACTCCGCTTCGGTGAACTCTCCAATCCCGAGGTGCGCCGCCTGTTTACCGGAGTGGTCAGCGGCATCGCGCATTACGGCAACTGCTTCGGCATCCCCACGATCGCCGGCGAGGTCTATTTCGACAAAAGCTACGAGGGCAATCCGCTGGTCAACGCCTTCGCGCTCGGCGTGTTGCGCCACGACCAGATCACGCGGGGCGCGGCCAAAGGCGTCGGTAATCCCGTCTTCTACGTCGGCCCCGCTACGGGGCGTGACGGGCTCGCGGGCGCCGCGTTTGCGTCGCAGGATTTGACCGAAGAATCCGCCGAACAACAGCGCGGCGCGGTGCAGGTGGGCGATCCCTTCATGGAGAAGCTCGTCTGCGAAGCCTGCCTCGAACTGCTCGCCACCGGTTGCGTGGCCGGCATGCAGGACATGGGCGCCGCCGGGTTGACCTGCTCGACCTGCGAAACCGCCGCCCGCGCCGGCACGGGGATCGAGATCGAATTGGACAAGGTGCCGCAACGGGCGCCGAACATGTCCAGCTACGAGATCATGCTCAGCGAGTCGCAGGAGCGTATGCTCATCGTGGTCCACAAGGGCCAGGAAGAGGCCGTGAAACGCATCTTTGACAAGTGGGACCTGCCTTGGTCCGAGATTGGGATCGTGACCAATACCGGCCGGATGGTCGTGCGCCACGGCGGCCAGATTGTGGTCGATGTGCCCGCCGCGAAGTTGGCTGACGAAGCCCCCGTCTATCAGCGCGAAGCCAAGGAAGCCGCCTACATGGCTGGCGTCCGCGCCTTCCGTCTCGACGGGTTGGCCGACACCCAAGACGCCGCGGGCGACCTGAAGAAGCTGCTCGCCAACCACTCCATCGCCTCGAAGAACTGGGTCTATCGCCAATACGATCACATGGTCCGCGATGGCTCGGTAGTGTGCCCCGGCAGCGATGCCGCCGTCATTCGCATCAAAGGCGACAGCCTCCCGATCACCAAGGCTGAATACGCTGCGAAACAGGCCGGCCAACCCGCGCCCGTGACCTCAGTGCCCGACAAGTTCGTGGCCTTCACCTGCGACTGCAACGGCGCCTATGTTTACCTCGATCCCTATGAAGGCGGCAAAGCGGCCATCACCGAAGCCTGCCGCAACCTCGCCTGCACGGGCGCGGTGCCTGTGGGTTCGACCGACAACCTGAACTTTGGCAACCCGCACTATCCGGAGATCTTCTGGCAGTTGAAGGAATCCGTGCGTGGGCTCGCCGAAGGCTGCCGCGCCTTCGATGCGCCCGTCACCGGGGGCAATGTGTCGCTCTACAACCAGCGCGGCGCGCTCGGCGCGATTGATCCGACCCCCACCGTCGCGGTGGTCGGCATTATCGACGACCCGAAGCACATCACCACCCAGTGGTTCAAAGACGACGGCGACGCCATCATCCTGCTCGGCGCCCCGGTGGATACCATTGATCCGTTGCAAGGGTTGGGCGGCAGCGCCTGCCTGAAGACCCTGCACGGGCAGAAGACCGGCCTGCCCCCGCGCGTGGATTTGGCCGCGGCGAAGACGTTGCACACCACCGTGCTCGGCCTGATTCACGAAGGCGTCGTGAAGAGCGCCCATGATTGCAGCGAAGGCGGCCTAGCCGTGACCTTGGCGGAAAGCTGTTTCAGCCACCAGATCGCGAAGGAGACGTTCCAGTTCCTTGGCGCGACCGTGGATCTTTCCGCCTTCACCGGCAGCCGCTTGGACGCCCTGCTCTTTGGTGAGACCCAGAACCGCGTGGTGATTTCGGTTGCGGCCACTGATGCCGGTCGCGTCGTAAAGCAGGCCCAGATCATGGGCGTGCCCGCAGTCGTCATCGGCAAGGTCAACGGGGACACCCTAGCGGTGAAAACTGCCGCGGGTGAATTCAGCGCCCCGGTCGCCGAGTTGCACGACGCCTGGTGGCACAGCATCGCCCGGGCGATGGCCTAGTTCAGGTGCGCTTTGGGGCTGGGTTTGACCGGGACCCTCCGGGGCCCCGGGGAGGCGACCGCGCCGCGGCGGTAAATCACGTAGTAAACGAGGCCCACGAGGCCGGCGCCGCCCACCAAGTTGCCCAAGGTCACCGGGAGCAGATTGCGCCCGAGGCCGAGCCAAGACAGCGACTCCCAGTGGGCGATGCCGTCGGCGGGCACGCCGGGGGCCAGAAAAATCCCCAATGGGATGACATACATGTTCGCGATGCTGTGCTCAAAGCCGCCCGCGACGAACGCCGTGACGGGTAGGATGACGGCGAGCAACTTGTCCGTCACGGAACGCCCGGCCAGCGCCAACCACACCGCGAGGCAGACCAGCAGGTTGGCCAGCACCCCCTTAAAAAACGCCTCAGCAAACGGCAGAGCGCATTTCGCCGCGGCTAGGCGGACGGCCTGCTGCGCCACAGCGCCCTGATTTAAATCGCCGTGCCCGGAAAGCGCGACCAACCCGGCCAAGCCGACGGCGCCGACGAAGTTGGCGCCATAAACTAGGGCCAAGTGCTGGCAAAACTTCGCCGGCCGGATTCGGCCCGCGACGGCAGCCATCACGAGCAGGTTGTTCCCGGTAAACAGTTCTGCGCCCGCCACCACGACGAGCAGCAAGCCGAGCGAAAAGACGGCTCCGCTCAGCACCCGCGTGGCGGCAAAACCCAGCAGGGAATCACTGGCGACCAACGTGGAGAACATCGCGCCCAACCCGATGAAGCCGCCGGCGAGCACGCCGAGCGCGAGGAGTGAAACCAACGGCAGGTTGGCCTTGGTGACACCGACATTCTCCACGCGCTCGGCGATTTCCCGCGGGGAATAAGCATCGGAGCCAAAGATTTCGGGCATGGTCAGACTTTCTCCACGTTCACGGCCACGACCTTGTATTCCGGCGTCCCGGTGACGGCATCGCGGCCGGGTCCGGTGACCCGGTTTAAAAATGATTCCACCGTGTGGAACGTGGCGAACAATTCGCCCGGCTTGATCCGTGGATCCGGGCGCACCGGTAGGGTGGTGACGCCGTGGCGGCTGCGCAGGCGCACGCGGTCGCCGGCCCGCAGGCCGAGACGTTCGGCGTCGCCGGGCGCGCAGTCGAGCGTGTCGGTGGCGCGGAGCAGCGAGTTGGGCGTGCGGCCGGTCATGGTGCCGGCGTTGAATTGATAGAGCGAACGCCCCGTGGTGAGGAGGAATGGAAATTCGCCGGTGACCACCTCCGGACTGGCCGCGTAAGGCAGGCACTTGAGTGCCGCGCGCGGGCCGTGCGGAAAACTCTGCACGTGTAAGATGGGGGTGCCGGGGTGAGCTTCTGTGGGGCAGGGCCATTGCCGCCCGCCTGCTTCCAGCCGGGCGTAGCTAAGCCCCGCCCCCGCGGGCCAGACGCGCCGGACTTCGTCCCAAATCGCCTCGGCGGAGGTGAAGTTGAACTGCTCGCCGTGGCCCATCGCCCGCGCGACCGCGCACATGATTTCCCAATCCGGTTTGGCTTCCCCGGGGGCGGCGACCGCTGGGCGCACCCGTTGCACCCGGCGCTCCGAGTTCATGAAGGTGCCGTCCTTTTCAAACGAGGAACTTGCGGGCAGGAAGACGTGGGCAAACTCCCGCGCGAGTTCGTTCTCGAACAAGTCTTGCACGATGACGAGGTCGAGTTGTCCCAACGCCGCCCGGGTCGCGGCCGCATGGGGGTTGGTCAGGGCCACGTCGTATCCGATGGCCCACAGCGCCTTGAGTTTCCCGGCGCCGGCGGCCTCGATCATCGCCATCAAGTTCAGCCCCGGGGTGCGCGGCAACGGCGCCTGCCACGCGGCTTCGAAGCGGTCGCGGGCCAGTTCAGTCGGGACGTAGCCGGTCAGGTTGTTCGGTTCGCAGCCCATGTGGGCGGCGCCCTGCACGTTGTTCTGGCCGCGCAGGGGATTCACGCCGGAGCCCGGCCGACCGAAGTTGCCGGTGAGCAGGGCCAAGTTGACGAGCCCCATCACGCCGTCGGTGCCCTGAATGTGTTCGGTCGTCCCGAGCCCGTGAAAACACATCGCCGGCCGCTCGGTCGCGTAGAGGCGCGCGGCGTGGCGGATGCGCTCGGCGGCGACGCCGGTGAGCGGGGCCACGCGCTCCGGCGTCCAGGTGGCGATGAACTCGCGGAAGGTGTCGAAGTCCGCCACGCGATCACGGAGCGCGGTCGGGTCCACGAGATCCTCCGTCACCAGCACGTGGGCGAGGGCGTTGAGCAGCGGCACGTTGGTGCCCGGGCGCAGCGCGAGGTGGCAGTCGGCGAGGCGGGCCAATTCGGTGGTGCGGGGATCCAGCACGATAAGTTTCGCGCCGTGCCGGGCGGCCTGCTTGATGCGTGCGCCTACGATCGGATGACTTTCCGTGGGGTTGCAGCCGCAGAGCAGCAGGGCGCGGGCGTGTTCGATGTCGGCGAAGGAATTGGTGGCCGCACCGGTGCCCAGGGTGGTCTTCATGCCGGCGGCGGAGGGCGCGTGGCAGACGCGGGCGCAGCAGTCCACGTTGTTCGTGCCGAGCACGACCCGGGCAAATTTCTGGGCGAGGTAATTCTCCTCGTTGGTCCCGCGCGCGGAGCCCAAGACTCCCACGCTGTCTGGGCCAAATTCCCGCACCAAATGGCCCAACCGCTCGGCGACCCACTGGATGGCCTCGGTCCAGCTCACCGTTTGCCAAGCTCCGTTTCGGCGCCACCGCGGTTGGGTGGCGCGGTCGGCGGCGTGGGTGAAGTCGAAGGCATAGCGGCCTTTGACGCAGAGATGGCCGCGATTCACGGGTGCTTCGGGAACTGGTTTCACCTGCACGATGCGCCCGGCGCGCGTGCCGACGTGGAGTTCGCAGCCGACGCCGCAGTAGGGGCAGGTCGTGCGGGTCCAGTGGGTGGGGGCGCCGTGTTGCCAGACCGATTGGTCGCTGATCGCACCGGTGGGGCAGGTGTCGGCACAGGCGCCGCAACTCACGCAAGAACTGGTCAGCAGACTGGTTCCGTAATCAGGCACGATCCGGGTGGTGGCACCGCGGCCCACCGCGTGCCAGACCGACTGGCCCTGCACTTCGTCACAGATCCGGACACAGCGGAAACACGTAATGCACCGGGACATGTCGATCCGCAGATATGGGTGGGTGAAATCCACCAAGCGGGGCCCGGGATTGCCCCCGGTTGCGCCCCGCATATTACCGGCGGCGGCGGCGAAACCCAAGCCGTAATGCTGCCGCCAACGGGTGAATGGCGTCCCGGCGTTGTCCGCCGTCGTGGCCGCGGGATGTGACTCGCCCAACAGACGGAGAATTTCGGTCCGGCCGGCTTCGAGTTCCGGAGAATGGGTCGTGACGCGGAGCTCCGCCGTGACCGGGGTGCAACAGGCGGGCACTGGATGGGGGCTGCCGGTGACTTCTACGAGGCAAAGGCGGCAGGCGCCGGCGGGCTTCAACCGGTCGTCGTGACACAGCGTGGGCAACTCGACGCCGGCGAGGTGACACGCCGTCAGCAGCGTGGCCCCGGCCGGGACTTCGAGCGCCCGTTCATTGATGAAAACTTGGGGCATGGCGGGCGGATCGATCGAGGGCTTGTTCCTGTTCGAGGATGGCGACGGTGGTCTTGAGCACGGTGTCGGGATTGAGCGAAATGCTGTCGATGCCTTGCTCGACGAGGAACTGGGCGAACTCGGGGTAGTCGCTGGGCGCTTGGCCGCAGATGCCAATCTTGCGTCCGCGCCGCCGACAGACGGCAATGACTTGAGCGATCATCGCCTTCACGGCGGCGTTCCGTTCGTCGAAGATCGGCGCCACGATTTCACTGTCGCGGTCCACGCCGAGGATGAGTTGGGTCAGGTCGTTGGAACCGATGCTGAAGCCGTCGAACAGATCGCAGAACTCGTCGGCGAGGATCACGTTGCTCGGGATTTCGCACATGACGTAAAGCTCCAACCCGTGTTCGCCGCGCCGGAGTCCGTGTTTGGCCAGTTCGGCTTGGACGCGGCGGCCTTCCTCCGGGGTGCGGCAGAAGGGAATCATCACCTTGAGATTGGTCAGGCCCATGGTCTCGCGGACCTTTTTGACCGCCTGACATTCCAGGGCGAAGCCCGCTTGGTAGCGCGGGTGGTAATACCGGCTGGCACCGCGGAACCCGAGCATCGGATTTTCCTCCGTCGGTTCGTAGGCCGCCCCGCCGATGAGGTGGGCGTATTCGTTGGTCTTGAAGTCGCTGAGCCGGAGGATGACCTCCTTCGGGTAAAACGCGGCGGCCAGCATCGCGACGCCCTGCGCCAGCTTGTCGACGAAGAACCGCGGTTTGTCCGGCTCGCCCACGGTGAGGGCCTCGATCTGGGACCGCACTGCGGCGTCGGTCAGCGTGGCGAAGCCGAGCAGGGCGAGCGGATGCACCTTGATGAAGGTGTTGATGATGAATTCTTCGCGGGCCAGGCCGACGCCGTCGTTGGGGATGAAGCTGAGGGAGAAGGCTTCATCCGGATTCCCGACGTTCAACATCACCTTGGTGCGGGGGCGGACGAAATCCCGCAGGTTTGACCGCTGCACAGACCACGGCAGTTGGCCGCTGTAAACGAAGCCCGTGTCGCCCTCGGCGCAGCTCACCGTCACCACGTCGCCGTCCTTCAACCGGGCGGTGCCGTGCTCGGTGCCGACCAAGGCGGGCACGCCCAACTCCCGGCTGACGATGGCCGCGTGGCAGGTGCGGCCGCCGCGGTTGGTCACGATCGCCGCGGCCCGCTTCATGATGGGTTCCCAATCGGGATCCGTCTTATCCGTGACCAGCACTTCACCCGCTTGAAACTGATCCAGATACTGCGCGCTCGAAATCACGCGTATCGGGCCGCTGGCAATCTTCTCACCCACGCTCCGGCCGGTCAGCAAAACCGGGCCGCGGTGTTGGAGGCGGTAGACTTCGATTTCTTCGGGTGCCCGGCGGGACTGCACCGTTTCCGGCCGCGCCTGCACGATGAAAAGTGCCCCGGTGTGTCCGTCCTTGGCCCATTCCAAATCCATGGGCTGGGGGTGGCCGTGTTTCGCGGAATAGTGGTCCTCGATCACGCAGGCCCAACGGGCGAGTTGCAGGATGTCGTCCTCGGCGAGCGCAAACCGGGCGCGATCCCCGGGCGGCACGGGCACATTGTTCACCCGGCGGTCGCCGCCCACGTCATAGACGAGCTTGAATTCCTTGGTGCCGAGAATCTTTTGGAGGATCGGCCGGTGGCCGGTCTTCAGCGTCGGTTTGAACACGTAGTATTCGTCGGGGTTGACGCTGCCCAGCACGACGTTTTCGCCGAGTCCGTAGGCGGCGTTAATGAGCACCACGTCGCGAAAACCGGTCTCGGTATCGAGCGTGAACATGACGCCGCTCGTCGCAAGGTCAGAGCGCACCATGCGCTGCACCCCGATGCTGAGGGCGACCTTGAAATGTTCAAACCCCCGGTCGACGCGGTAGCTGAGGGCGCGATCGGTGAACAGCGAGGCAAACGAACGGCGGCAGCAATCCAGCAGGGCCGATTGGCCCTGCACGTTGAGATAGGTCTCCTGTTGGCCCGCGAAACTGGCGTCCGGCAAATCCTCCGCCGTGGCGCTGGAGCGCACCGCCACATCTGGCGGCAGGGCGGCGGGGCCCTGAAAGCTGCGGTAAGCCGAGGCCAGCTCCGCCTCCAAGTCGGCCGGCAGCGGCGTGGCCAAGATGGCGCCGCGAATCTCGCGGCCGCGGGTTTGCAGGTTCGCGATGTCCCGGGTGTCCAGTCCGCCCAGCAAAGCCCGGATGCGGGGTTCGAGCCCGGTGGATTTCAGGAAGTGCCAATACCCCTCGGCGGTCACGGCAAAGCCGTCCGGCACGGCGATGCCCCGCGGCGTCAGTTCGCGGAACATTTCCCCGAGGGATGCATTTTTACCCCCGACCAACGGCACATCTTCAATGCCGATTTCGGCGAACCAGCGGATGTAGCGGCCGCGCGGCGCGACCGGCGGGAAAACAGGCTTGGGTGCACCATTCATGGGATCCTCCATTCAACCGCTGCAACGTGGGCGAAGCGTTCCCGGTGTCACCCTCCCGGCCTTGGCAAAGTCCACCCGATTCTTGGATCGATCCGGCCGCCGCGAAACACTTGGCGACCGGGGCCGGCTTCGGCCAGTCTGGCGCCATGCCGATTTCCGAAGCTCCCAAGTTGAGCAAATGGCCGTTCCTAATGGGCGATCTCCTGTTGGTGGGGCTGGGCGCCTTGGTCCTGCAAACCAGCCGTTGGCCGCTGGAGCCGCTGGCGCTGGGTCTGGTCGCCGCCTGCTTTGCCTTGGGGGCGTGGCTCGCCATCCTGCCCTTTCTCCGCGAACACGCCGCTGCGGTAAAACTCTGGGAACAGACCAACCTCGCCGAAGCCGCCCAGCAGATCGACCGCCTCGCGACGTTGGCCAACCACATCGCCGCCGCCACCGGGCAATGGCAGGCCGTGCAGGAAGTTTCCGGCAAGACCGTCGCCAGCGCCACCGAACTGGCCACCAAGATGAACCAGGAGGCGCGGGTCTTCGCCGAGTTCATCCAGCGCACCCACGATCAGGAAAAGCAGACGCTGCGGCTCGAAGTCGAAAAATTGCGCCGGAACGAAGGTGATTTCCTGCAAGTGCTAGTGCACCTGCTCGACCACATTTACGCCCTCTTCTGCGCCGCCGCGCGCACCGGCCAGCAGCCGATCATCGCCCAACTCAGCCAGTTTCGGGCCGCGTGTCTCGATACTGTCCGCCGCCTCGGCGTGGGCACCCATGAAGCCCGGGCCGGCGACGAATTCGACACCCGGCTCCACCAGACGCCCGACGGCAAGGATCCCGCACCCGGTGCGAAGATCGTCGGCACCATCGCGTGCGGCTATTCGTATCAGGGCCAGCCGGTGCGCCGCATTCTTGTGGCGCTACAAAAGGATGAAGTCGCGCCCGCCCCGACGCCGAACGAACCGGCCGCCGCGCCGGCCGATGCCGAGGACCCGGAACTGCCGCTTGCCCCGGAGCCGACCGCCTGAGCGCGCCGGCCCCACGAGTCGTGGGTGGCTCGGCCAGCCTGAGGCTGGCGCGATGACGGGGTGACTTACCACGGGTTAGTCATTGGCAGTTGCGCCCGGGTGGGTTGTTTTTAGCGCCATGAGTTTGTCGTTTAAAGCGATCTGGTTGGTGATCGCCGGCGGGTTGGTTGCTGGTTTCGTCGGCTGCCGGACCATGCCCTCGCCCGTCGTTGGCCCCGTGCCGCCGGCGGTTCGAACCGAATTCGCCCTCGCTCCCCATTATCAGAAAATGCTCCGCGTCGGGTCGTTTCCGATCGTGGGCTCCACGAACGTCTCGGATTCCGCCCTGAGTGAAGCCGCGTGGATCGTGTCGCACCTGCTTGCGGCCCGTCCCGAGCTCTTGGCGACGTTGGCCACCAACCGGGCTCGGCTCGCGGTGATGGCTTACAACGAATTCACCACCGACGTGCCGGAACATGCCGGCCTGAAACCACGGGTGTTCTGGGATCGCCGGGCGCGCGGTTTGGGTGCCACCCCCAGCGCGCCGGCGGTCAGTTGCGGCGAGGAAAACTTGCTGTCCTTCCCCGGCGATATCTACCCGCAGGAGAATATCCTCGTGCACGAATTTGCCCACGCCGTCCACGAAATGGGCCTGCGAACCGTGGATCCGACGTTTGACACCCGCCTGTTGGCCGCCTACCGCGGCGCCACCAACCGCGGACTTTGGAAGGGCACCTACGCGGCCGTGAGCCACTCCGAATACTGGGCGGAAAGCGTCCAGAGCTGGTTCGATGACAACCGAGAAAACGACTCCCTCCACAACCACGTCAACACCCGCGCCGAACTGAAGGCCTACGATCCCGCGGTGGCCCAACTGTGCGCGGAAGCCTTCGGCGACGGCCCGTGGCGCTACGTCCGACCCGCAAAACGCCCCGCCGCCGAACGCACCCATCTGCTTGGCTATGATCCGGCGCAAGCTCCCACCTTCCGCTGGCGCGACGAGCCCGTGCCGGCCCGTCCCCGGGTGCGACTTTACACCGCCGCGGGCGAGCTCGAGCTGGAACTCGACACCCGCGCCGCGCCGCAGACGGTGACCAACTTCCTCCGCTATGTGCATGCGGGGCACTACGCCGACGGGCAGTTTTACCGCGCCGTCACCGCCCAGAACCAACCGACCAACGCGGTGAAAATCGCCGTGCTCCAAGCCCGAGCCAACCAAGCGAAAACGAATCAGTTCTTCCCCGCCATTCCGCTCGAACGCACCCGCGACAGCGGCCTGCGCCATCTTGACGGCACCCTCTCCATGGCCCGCTCCGGCCCTGACACGGCGCAGGATCAATTCTTCATCTGCATCGGCGATCAGCCTGAACTCGACTTCGGCGGCCGGCGCCATTCCGACGGTCAGGGCTTCGCCGCCTTTGGTCGGGTGGTGCAAGGGTTGGAGCTCATCCGCCAATTTCATGGCCAAGCGGTCGAGGGCCAGCAACTCCGGGAGCCCGTGCCGGTGCAGCGGGCGATTCGTCTGAATTGACCCCCCGAAGTCCGCGGGGATCGCGGGTGGGCCGAGACCGGATTAGGCCCCGGCGGCCAACGCAAAACGCACCCGCTGCCCACTGCGAAATTGGGCGAGCCGGGCCAGTTCCGCCGGCGCGAGCAGCCCGAGCTTGGGGTAACCGCCCAGAGTCGGACCGTCCGGTTGGGTGACGATTGGTTGGCCGTTGGCGGGCACTTGGATCGACCCCGGCAGCACTGGCTCCGAGAGGATCTGGGCTGGCTCCGGATGCAACGGCACCCCGGTGAGCCGATACCCCACCCGGTCGCACTGGCTGGAAACCGTCCATGCTTCCGCAAAGAAACGTGTGCGGTCGGCGGGTGAAAAGGCCGCCCACTGCGGGCCGGGCCAAATCTGGAGCGGTGCCGGGTGCTTCCAGTCGGGGAGCTCGCGCTCTACAACCCGGCGGCTGGCGACGGCCGAGGGCGGCTGGAATGGGGCGGCCGAGGCCCCGGTGAGGATTTCGCCCACGCCGAGGGCTTGGCCTAAGCCAGCGCGGGGATTGGCACTGAGTGAACCCAGCACCGGCTCGCCGCCGAAGCCGCCGGGCACGGCCAGATAGGTCCAAACCCCAGCCGGCCCGGGCGGAAATTCCAGCACTTCGCCGGCGCTCACGCGAAAGGCGGAATTGCGTTCTCGTCCCCGCGGCGCGGTGCTGCCGGCCACCGCGAGCCAGCCCGCGGTGAGCACTTCGAGGCGCTGACCTTGGAGACACAATTCCAACCCGGCGGCGGCCGCGGGGTTGTCGAGCAAGCGATTTGCCCACGCGGCGGCGGCCGGATCCATCGCCCCACCCGGCGGCACCCCGAAACGGCTGAAACCCGGGCGCCCCAAGTCTTGCCGGCTCGCCCCGATGCCCGGTGAAAGGATTCGCAGCCGGACAGCGGACGAAGTGGGGCGGGCCAGCCGCTCGGGGGTGGATTCGGTGAGTCTGGTTGCGGGGCTGGTTTCGCCGGCGGGGAGCGCGCGCCAGCGAACGTGATCGCCCACCCGCAGCCGAAACATCGTTTCGACGGCACCGGCGTGCGGGTCAAAAAGCGTCTCCGCAGTGTGCCCGATCAGGTTCCACCCTCCCGGACTGGCGATACTATAAACACCCGTGTGCTCGCCTCCGATGGCGACACTGCCGGCCGGCACCCGCGGCCGCGGGGACGCTAAGCGCGGCGTGTGGAGGCGCGGATCCAATCCGCCCAAATAGGGGAAACCCGGCGCGAAGCCGAGGCAATGAACCCGGTAGGTCGGCGCGGTGTGTCGGGCTATGACTTCGTCCCGCGGCAGTCGGGCATGGGCGGCCACCCGGTCGAGGTCCAGCCCGGCGTAGTGGACGGGAAATTCGACGACGCGGCTGGCGAGGGCCGTTTCACTGCTCGCGGCCCACGCTTCGGCGGCGGCGCGCAAAGAGTTTTCACCCGGCGAAGTCCCGGCGGCGAAGCGCAGCAGAACGGTGGTGAACGCCGGCACGAACTCGACCAACCCCGTCGGCGGGTGCCGCTCCAAGCCCGTGACGATCCGCCGTGAGCGGGCGAAGGCCGCTTCGTCTGCCGAGTCGGCGAAGCGAATTAGCCAAGCGTCCGGACCGTAGCGCGTGAGCGTCATCCACCGCCACGGTGCCGCGGCGCGGGGCCGCTGACCAGTCCGAGGGCAAGAAGCGGTCGCTACCCCGGGGGGCGACTTTAGCCGCCGGTGACGTGGGTTGGGGTAGCCGCAGCCAGCGACGTCCCCCCAGACTCGGCCTGAGGCGGGGATGGCGTTGCGCGGTAACGCGGGTTACCGTCCCCGGGCATGTTGTCGTCACTCCGTTTCCTCGGCGCGTTGAACATCGCGGTCTGGCTGGGTTCGGCGATCTTCCTCACGTTCGCCGCCGGACCGGCGTTCTTCTCGCCGGAGATGCTCTCCGTGATGCCGCGGTATCACGCCGGGCGCGCCGCGCAGATCGTGCTGTCGCGCTACTTCACGCTGCAGCTGGTGTGCGCCGGGATCGCCGTGCTGCAATTGGCCGCCGCGTGGTTTTACGCCGGCCGCGCGCCGAGCCGCTGGCAACGGGGACTGCTCGCCGCGATGTTGGGCCTCACGCTGCTCGGTGGTTTCTGGATGCAACCGAAGCTGAAGCACCTGCACACCGTCATGTATGCGCCGAACACGTCCGAGCCGGAGAAGGCTGACGCTAAACGCCGATTCGGCATGTGGCACGGCGTCTCGCAGTCGGCGAACCTACTGCTGACGCTCGGGGTGATTTTGTATTTCTGGCAGCTTCAGCGCGCCGGCGACCGCCCGCACAAGCTGGGCCTGTCGAGCCTCTGAGCCGGAACGAAGCCTGGGGAGCACCGCGGGGACTGCTCGCGCACCGCGCACTGCGTTCCCAACTCAGCCCTTCACCAGAAAAAAGCCGTGCTGCTTTTCGCTGATCGGCATCTGGAGTTTTTCCATCACGGCGAGCATGTCTTCCCAGACTTTGCGCTTTTCGCTCAGCGCCTGGTTCCGCAACAGGTAGGCCGGGTGGTAGGTCGGCATCAGCGGAATGCCCCGGTAGGTGCGCCAGTTGCCACGTAGGCGGGTGATGCCTTCGGTCTTGCCCAGCAAGCCTTCCACCGCGGTGGCGCCGAGCGCGACCATCGCCTCGGGTTGAATCAGGTTGATCTGCTCGTGCAGCCACGGGATGCAGGTGGCCATTTCGTCCGTGGTCGGCTTGCGGTTGCCGGCGCTCTGCCCCGGGGTGTCGGGGCGGCACTTGAGAATATTCGCGATGAAGACCTGCGAGCGGATGAGGCCCGTCGCCAAGATGATTTTCGTGAGCAGTTCGCCCGCCTTGCCCACGAACGGTTCGCCGCGTTCGTCTTCGTCCGCGCCGGGCGCTTCACCGATGAACATCAGCCGGGCGTGAATGTCGCCGACCCCGAAGACGACGGATTTACGCGAGGTGACGAGGTTGGGGCACTTCACGCAGCTCAACACCCGGACGCGCAGGGCCGCGAGGGCGGCCTCCTTGGCGGCGGGTTCGAGCTTGGGTGGGAGGGGAACCTCGGGGGCGGGGGGAGGAGCGGGTTTGCGGGGCACGGGGGCAACGGGTTTGGGCAGGGCGGCCGCCTGACTCCAGCGTGACGCGGCGGCGGGTGAGACGGAGCGCGGGGCCGCCGGAGCGGCGGGCGGGGAGGGGGACGAATCCCAGTCGCGAGCGACGGGGGCGGCGGGGGTGGGCGGCGCGGGCCGTTCCGGGGTGGTCGCTCGATTCAGGCTGGCGCTGGGGCGGGCGAGCGGGGCGTTGAGCGCGCGCAGGGTTTCGCCCTTCACCGGCACAAACTGCACGCCGTCTTCCCGGAGTTTTTCCAGGTGCGCGATCGTAGCGTCGAGCAGTTGTGTGTAGGCGGCGGACATGCGGCGGGACGAGCTTTGGCGGGGGAAGGCAGGGAGGCAAGGTTGGGTTGTGCCCACCCGCCCGACGGAAATCCGTTCGACTCAGTCCGCGCCTCGGTTAGCCTCCTCGGACTGGATCGCATGCCCGGCTCATCACTCAACGGCTCCCAACGAATCGGCCTGATCGCGCTGAGCGTCTTTCTCGCCGATCAACTGACCAAGTTCGTGGTCCTGCGGTTGCTGGACTTGCACGACGAACGCGTGGTGATCGAAGGTTTTTTCAAGTTCGTGCACTGGGGCAATACCGGGGCGGCTTGGAGCTTGTTCCGGCACAATAACGGCGCGCTCGCCCTAGTTTCTGCCGTGGCCATGGTCGCCTTGTGGTTTTTTCGACGGCACTTCGAAGCCCACCGGTTTCTCGGTCAGGTTGCCCTCGGATTGCTGTTCGGCGGCATCAACGGGAACCTGCTCGACCGCGTGTTGCCCAGCCGCCAGCACGTCATCGACTTCCTCTATTTTTACGTGACCCCGCGCGGCGATGGCGAAATCGGATTTCCGGCGTTCAACCTAGCGGATTCAGCCATTTGCACCGGCGTGGGGCTACTCATCCTGCTCTCGTGGCAGGCCGAACCGCGGCCCGAACCGCGGTCCACCGCCAAAGCTAAGTGAATCCCCCGACTGCCCTCGCGCCGGTCGTGTTGGCCGGCCCCACGGCGGCCGGGAAATCCGCCGTGGCCCTCGCCCTCGCCGAACAGATCAACGGCGAAATCGTCTCGGTAGATTCGATGCAGGTCTATCGGGGCCTGGATCTGGGCACTGCCAAGCCGACCGCGGCGGAGCGGTCCCGGGTGCCGCATCACCTCATTGATGTCGTGGGGCTGACGGAAGCCTTTGACGCGGCGAAGTTTGTCCAACTGGCCGGCGTCGCCGTGGCCGAAATCCAAGCCCGCGGTCGGGTGCCGATCCTGTGCGGCGGCACCGGCCTGTATTTCAACGCTTGGCTCAACGGGCTCGGCGAAGCGCCCGCCCCTGATCCCGCCCTCCGGGCCGAACTGGAGGCGTTGCCGCTGCCCGCGTTGCTCGACGAGTTGGCGCGGCGCGACTTGCCGACCTTTGACGAAGTCGACCTGCAAAACCGGCGGCGCGTGGTCCGGGCGGTCGAAGTCATCCGGTTGACCGGGCGCGCCTTTTCCGCACAGCGCGCCGCTTGGCCCGACCGGGCGCCGGCCTTGGCGGGTCGCAGTTTTGGTCTGTTGCGCCCGCGGGCTGACTTGGTGCGCCGGATTGACCAACGGGTGGAGGTTATGTTTCGCGCCGGCCTGGTGGATGAGACCCGTCGCCTGTTGGAGGTGGGGCTCGGGCAAAATCGCACCGCGCTGCAGGCCATCGGTTATCGGCAGGTCGTGGAACACCTGCGCGGCGAACGCGGCCGGCTGGAAACCATCGAGTGGGTGAAGATCCGCACCCGGCAATTCGCGAAACGACAACTGACGTGGTTCCGCGGGCAACTGGACTTGGAGTGGCTGGAGGTGAGCGCCGACGAAACGCCGGCGCAAACCGCCGCGGAGTTGCTCGCTCGCCTAGCCCGTCCCCGAGTGGCGGTTATCCCGCCGCCGGTGGGGGGATAATCCCGGGCGAAACCGGCTGAAATCAGCGCCTGAGGTGGGTGCGGAAAAAAGCCCGGCAATCGCCGAAAACGGTTGCCGGGCACAGGAGGAACCGAGGCTAAAGCCCCAGAGAACGGGAACATCGTAATGACCCGCAAACGCCAGTCAAACCGGGACTTCAGCGGCTACCGGCTATTGCGCAGGTAAACGTGGGCCACACCGACGAGGATTAGGAACAGGGTCACAAACAACGCGATGAAGCGGTTGCGAGCGACCCGTTTTTCATGCCGCAGCGGGCGGAGGCCGTGAATGCTCCCAGCCGCCAGCATTTTGGTCAGGCGCGGGTTGTTGCCGGTCGGTCCCTGCAGGTGGTTCGTTAGCTTTTGCCACGCGGCAGCCAGATCCCATTTGCGAACGCCGAGTTCGTTGAAATGGCCGTGGACCGTTCCGGGTTCAGCCGGGGCGGGCGGCGGCGCCAGCGGCGGTGCAAACGGGGCGGGATTCGGGCGTTGATCGGCGGGCCGGGGCGGGATCGGCGGGGGCGGTTCGCTGGCCAAGCGGCCGAGTTGCGACTGCAAACGCGCTAGTTCCGCCTCCAGCTTTTTCTGCTGGGCGGCCAACGCATCTTCCGGTTTGCGGGCAAAAATCGGCATGGCGACAGGAACTCAACGACGAGCGGAGGCACTATGGCGCAACGGCTTCCCAAGGCCATCTCAACCCCGCGAAAACAAGTCACCTTGGGAAAAAGTTAACCCGCCGCCGGCGGCCGGCCAGTGGGGTTCAGCGTTTGAGCAGGACCATGAGGAATACCCCCAAGGCTACGAGGGCCACGACCGCCACCGGCCAAGTGAGGGCAAATCCGAGTTTGCAGAGTTTACCCCAAGGTAGTTCGGCGAGCGAAGCCAACCCGCCGGCGGGGGTGTCGCGGTTCGATTCGGCCGGAGTTTTGCCGTCGAGAACGGGCCACTTGAGACGGGCGGCATTGTGTTCCAGCCGGGCGTTTTCGATCGTGGTCAGGGCGTGCGTGAGTTCGCGTTCCCAAGTGGCTTCGGTCCACGACTGTTCGTTGAGCCGTTCGACGTGGGCGAGGGCCTCCCTCAGGCTGGCAAGGGTCTTGGCCATCTGTTCGGCGGAGCGGCGGGCCTCAAATTCGCCGTGGTTGAGGAGCCCGACGCCCCGGGTGAGAGCTTGGAGCATTTCAGCGCGGCCGTGGCTGAATTCGCCCCGGCGTCGGCGCATTTCCTCCAAGGCGGTCCGGGTGCGCTCCAACTGCTCCTGGGTTTCGCGGAGTTTGGCGAGTTGCTGTTCAGTGCTGGTGAGCTGTCCGGAAAGCTCCTCGTGCGAGGGCGCCCGACCGGCAGCCGGCGTGGGGGCGGCGGGGCGGGGCGTCGTGTAGTCCGTGTCCTCGAAATCCGTGCCGTCGTAAGCCATGCGCGCAAGGTTGGGTTTGGGCGGGTGAATTTCCAATTTCCAATTGCTCACAATGGCCCCGCCCGGGAAGCGGAACTGGCCGCCTACTTTTTCTTCAGGCCGACACTGCTGCCGCGTTTGGCGAGCTTTCGGCTGGTGGTGACCTTGGTGACGGTGCCGATGGCGAGATATTTTGACTTCACCGTGTCGAGGATGGCGTCGCGGTGATCGTAGAGGCGCTTCAGCTTGCGGGGCTTCACCCGGGTGGTGACGTAGGCGGTCAACAGCGGCAGCGCGATGGTGCTGTCGGTGTAGCAGACGACGGAATCGGGGAGTTTGTCGGGATCGACTTTGCCCCAACTGACCGCTTCGGCTGGGGTGGCTCCGCTGAGGCCGCCCGTGTCGGGGCGCGCGTCGGTGACTTGAAGGAAGTAGTCGTGGCCCTTTTCCTTGATCCCCATGACCTCTTGGATCTGCGGCTCGGTCTGGAGCATGAAGTTCTTCGGGCTGCCGCCACCGAGGATGAAGACGCTGCTGGTGTGGCCGCTGGATTTGGCGTGGTAGACGATGCCGGCGGTCTGGTTCACGTCGCGGTTCACGTCGGGCATCAGCTTCGAGCCGCGTAGGGCCATGGCGGCGACGTTCATGCCGATTGAGCTGTCGCCCGGGCTGCTGGTGAAGATGGGGATGCCGCACTCATAGGCCGTCGCCAGCACGGAACTGTCCTTGATGCCCAGCCTCTGCTGGCGGGCCTGAACGTATTTCCCGAGCAGGTAGTGAAACTCGTCGGTGCCCATCGGCCGCTGGAATTCCGGCCCTTGGATGACCTCGCGGACAAAGGCGTCGGTGTCGAGCAGCACGTTGTAGTCGAAGAGCACGTCGTAGATGCGGATGACGCCTTCCTCGTGCAACTCAATGTCGTCGAGGAAGGGCGTGCCGCTGTGGAGCTGCATGTCCAAGCCGAAGTGCAGATCGTGATACAGATTCGCCCCGGTAGAGATGATCCAGTCCACGTAGCCGCCCTTCATCAGCGGGATGAGGCAGCTCTTGCCGAGGCCCGCGGGCGTCAGCGCGCCGGTGAGCGAAAGGCCGATGAAACCGTCGTCCGGCAGCATCTTCTTGGCGAGCAGTTGGGCGGCCTCGCGCAACCGGCCGCCGTTGTAGGCGAGCATGGACTGGTCAATCAGGTCGGCCGCGGAAATGTCTTTCCCGACGCCGAACGGGTTGAGGCGCGGGTAGGCGGCGAATTTTTTCGAGATCTTGTGGGCGGACGCTTTGCTCATAGAGGCGGCGCCAGTGTGGGCTGGAATTTGGAATTCAAAAAATCAAAAAGTGGGAGAACACGGTTGCCTGTCGCTCGTTCCTCAAGACGATGCCGCCCGCCTGCCCCGATGCCGAATCCGTCTCCAACTGCCGTCCCCGATGCCGCCGCCCGCCTTTATCAGGGTGCGTCCGGGCTTGCCTATCACGAGGGCAAAAGGGCGTTGCGCCCGGCCGCCCGCGAATGGGTGTGGCGCCTGCGGGCGGAAAAATTCCAACGCTGGGTAGGCCCGACCGACACCGTGGTCGAGTTGGGGGTGGGCGCGGGCTGGAATCTGGCCCGCCTGACGTGCGGGCGCCGGATCGGTTGCGACGCCGCCGACTTCCTCGCGCCGGACTTGGCGGCACAGGGTATTGAGTTTGTCCGTGACTTGGCGGCGCTTCCGGCGGGCTTCGCCGACGTGGTGCTCTGCCATCAAACCTTGGAGCACCTGTTGGAGCCGGCCGCCGCCCTGCGGGAACTCGCCCGGGTGCTTAAACCCGCCGGCCGGCTCCTCTTGCATGTGCCGTGGGAGGTGGAGCGGCGCTACCGTCAGTTCGACCCCGCCGAACCGAACCACCACCTTTATCACTGGAACGCCCAAAACCTGGGCAATCTAGCCACGGTGCTCGGTTGGCAGATCGAACAACTCGGCGTCCGCCGCTACGGTTACGACCGGTTTGCCGCAAATTGGGCGGCCCGGCTGCGTTTGGGCGAAACGGGTTTCCGCCTCGTGCGCCGCGCGTTGGTCGCCCTGCGGCCCTTGCGGGAAGTGGAGTTGGTCGCCCGGCGCGGCCCCGGTTGAAGGCCGGGTGGATTGAACAATCGGGCTTCCCCGCGAGTCCGATTTCGGCCTAAATATTTCCCTTCCATGAAGCGTTTCACTCTCCTCTTTTTGGTGCTGGCGGCGGCTGGTGTCGTGCGTGCCGACAAAGCCATCGTCCTGTGCGCCGGCTCCCGCAGCCACGGGCGGGGTGACCACGAGTTCCGCGCCGGCTGCCTGCTGCTGGCCGACGCGATCAACCGGTTGCCCGGCTACCGTGCCACCGTCGTCAGCAACGGTTGGCCCGCCGACGTCTCGGTGCTCAAATCGGCGGCGGCGATCCTACTCTACGCGGACGGCGGCGACGGCCATCCCGCCATCAAGCCCGAACGGCTCAAGTTGCTGGATGAACTCGCTGCCCAAGGGGTCGGCATCGGCACCGCGCATTACGGCGTCGAGGTGCCCAAGGGCGATCCGGGCCTCGCCATGTTGCGCTGGACCGGCGGCTATTTTGAGACGTTTTGGAGCGTCAATCCGCACTGGACCGCTGAGTTCAAACAACTCCCGACGCACGCCATTACGCGCGGCGTGCAGCCCTTCGCGATCAACGACGAGTGGTATTACCACATGCGCTTCGCCCCGGACATGAAGGGTGTGACGCCGATCCTCAGCGCGGTGGCGCCCAAGGAAACCCTGAACCGGCCCGACGGTCCCCATTCGGGCAATCCCTGGGTGCGCGCCTCGGTGGCCAAGGGTGAACCGCAGCCGCTCCTGTGGGCTTTCGAGCGCGACAATGGCGGCCGGGGTTTTGGTTTCACCGGCGGCCATTTCCACAAGAACTGGGCCGACGAAAACTTCCGCAAAGTCACGCTCAACGCCCTCGTCTGGATCGCCAAGGGTGAGGTGCCGGCCCGCGGCATCGAATCGACCTTCACCGCCGAAGCCTTGGCGGCGAACTTGGATCCGAAGTAGCCCGAACTCGCGGCCGCCGCCGGGGCCAGCGGTCCCAGTCTGGCCGGCTGACTCCGCGCTCGCCTCGCGGCGCCTTTCGCGGAACCGTGCCGGTGGTTGAACTACGACGTCATAATCATCGGCGGCGGTGCGGCGGGCCTCTTCTGCGCCCTCACCGCGGGCCAGCGGGGCCGGCGCGTGCTGGTGCTGGAGCACAATCCGCGGCTGGGCAACAAGCTTCTGATCTCCGGCGGCGGGCGCTGCAATTTTACCAATTTGGGGGCCACGCCGGCGAACTACGTCACCCGCGGCAGTCCGCACTTTCTAAAGTCCGCCTTTGCTCGCTACACGCCTCAGGACTTCCTCGCCTTGGTCGAACGCCACGGCATCGCGTGGCATGAGCGCAAACACCGCCAGCTTTTCTGCGACCACAGTTCGAAGCAAATCCTGCAACTGCTGGAGGACGAATGCGCGGACGGTGGCGTGGAGTTTCGGTTGGGTTGCCAGGTGACGGCGGTGGCCCGCGCCGAGGCCGGCAGCCATCCCGTTGCCGCGGGACAGGGTTGGCATATCACGACGTCCGCAGGCGCGTTCACTGCGGCTTCCCTCGTGGTGGCGACGGGTGGACTTTCCTTTCCCAAACTGGGCGCGACGCCGTTTGGCTATGAGGTGGCGCGGCAGTTCGGTCTCAAGCTGGTGCCGCTTCGTCCGGGGTTGGTGCCCTTCACGTGGTCGCCGGCCGATCGCGAGCGGTTTGCCGACCTGAGCGGCATCGCCTTCGAATGCGCGGTCAGTGGCGCTCCGGAAGCGCCGGCTTTTCGCGAGGCCGTGTTGTTCACCCACCGCGGGTTGAGCGGCCCGGCTATCTTGCAAATCTCCAGCCATTGGCACGCCGGCGAAACGGTCCGCCTCGACGTCTTGCCCGACGTCTCGGTGCCGGATTTGCTCCAGGCCAACCGCAGTGGCGGGCGGGAAGTGAAGACGGCGTTGCGACAGGTCTTGCCCGAGCGGTTTGTGCAGGCCTGGATCGCCCGCCACGGGCCGGGCAAAACGATCGGCCAGCTTGCCCGGGTCGAAGTCGAGGCGATTGCCCGCTCGTTGCACGCGTGGGAGGTGACGCCGGCCGGGGATGAGGGATATCCCAAGGCTGAAGTCACGGTGGGCGGCGTGGATACCAGTGAACTTTCCTCCAAAACCATGGAATGCCGTGGGGTGCCGGGGCTGTATTTCATCGGCGAAGTCGTGGATATCACCGGTTGGCTCGGCGGGTATAACTTCCAATGGGCTTGGGCTGGCGGGCACGCGGCGGGCCAAGCGGTCTAGCGAGCATCTTTTCACCCGGCGTTTCCTCGCTTCGCGGGCGCGCCCCTTTGTTGTTTCCTCCTGCCTGTGCCGATGGATCTCAACTGTGATTTGGGAGAGGGCGAACCGCTGGCCCGCACCCGCGCGCTACTGCGGCACGTCACCAGCGTCAACCTCGCCTGTGGCGGCCATGCGGGCGACGCGGCGACGATGGCACGCGGGGTGGCGTTGGCAAAAACGCTGGGCGTGCGCGTGGGCGCCCATCCGGGCGTGGCGGGTGCCTTTGGCCGGGCCGAAGTGCGGCTGACGCCGAGCGAATTGCAGACGTTGCTGTTGCAGCAAGTCGGGGCCCTGCACCGCTTGACCACCGTGCACCGCGTGCGCCTGCACCATGTGAAACTGCACGGTTCACTTTACCACGCGGTCGAGCGCGACGACGCCCTCGGCCGGATTTACGTGGCGACCATGGACCGCTGGTTTCCGCGCCTGCCGATCTACGCCCTCGCCGGCGGTCGGGTGGTGGCGTTGGGCGGAGAATTGGGCGTGCCGGTCTGGGCTGAGGCGTTCGCGGATCGCGGGTATCGCGCCGATGGTTCGCTGGTGCCGCGAGGGGAGCCGGGGGCGGTGCTGACGACTCCGGGCGCCGTGGCCGCCCGGGTTCGCTCGTTGCGCGCCGCCGGTGGTTGGGCGAGTGCGGAGGGTTCCTGGTTGAAGCTGGCGCCCCGCACGCTGTGCCTACATGGCGATACGCCGGGCGCCGTCGAGTTGGCGCGGGCGGTGCGCCGGGCGCTGGCCGACTAAATTCCGGTCGGAAGTTATCCCCAAGCCGGGGCAACCGGGACAAAACCGTTGACCCCATGGAACGCTGGCCGGCATTTTGTAGTCATATGTTCCCCGGCTTGTTTCGTTCCGCTGCGGCGTTGGGCTTGGCGCTGCTGTGCTTCGGTCCCGTGGGCTGTTCGACGTCCGGGGCGCGCGGTGCCACCGGGCAGGGGGTGCGCGTCTACGAGACGAATGACGTCGTCCGCGTGGAGCTGAACGGCCAACTCTTCACTGAATACCACTTTCGCGCGGTTTCCCGCCCCTTCCTGTTTCCGGTGCTCGGACCCGACGGGGAACACTTCACCCGCCAATGGCCGCAGGCCGATCCCGGCGGGGAGGAGCGAGACCACCCGCATCACCACGCCATCTGGTGGGCGCATGGCGACGCCAACGGGCAAGATTTCTGGAGCGAATCACCGAAGGCCGGCCGCACGGTGCACCAGTCATTTGCCGACCTGAAATCGGGGGCGAACACCGGCTCGATCACCGCGCGCAATCGGTGGGTCGCCAAGGACGGCAAGGTCATCGCCTCCGACGAACGCACGTTCCGGTTCCATCGCCCCCGCGGCCTTGAGCGCACGGTGGATTTCGAGATCACAATCTTCGCCTCGCACGGCGACCTCGTGCTGGGCGACACCAAGGAAGGCACCATGGCCATCCGCCTCGCCGAATCCATGCGGCTCACCCAGCCCAAAAACCAGCCCGGCCAAGGCCACATCGTGAATGCCACCGGCGGGCGGGATGGCGCGACTTGGGGGCAGCGTGCCCCGTGGGTGGATTACTACGGACCGGTCGGGCCCAAGACCGTGGGCGTGGCCCTGTTCGATCACCCGGCGAATCCGCGTTACCCGACCTGGTGGCACGTGCGCGACTACGGCCTGTTTGCCGCCAACCCGTTTGGCGTGCACGACTTTGAAAAGAAGCCCAAGGGCACCGGCGACCTGAAGCTGCCGGCGGGCCAAAGCGTCACCTTCCGCTACCGCCTGATCTTCCACCAGGGCGACACCACCCAAGCCAACGTCGCCGCGGCCTTTGCTGAATGGGTGAAAACCCCAGCCCAATGAGTCGTCGGCCACCTGACTTCCTGCTTTCCCAATTGAGTTAAAACCACGCCATGAACACCACTCGTCGCGACTTCCTCAAAACCTCCGCGCTCACCGCGGCGGCCCTTGCCACCCCCAGTTTCCTGAGCGCCGCGTCCGCGTCGCGGGTGATCGGCGCCAACGACGAAATCCGCGTCGCCGTCGTCGGCTTCAACGGCCGCGGCGGCGACCACATCGGCGGCGTGCGCAGTCTCCGCAAGAAGGGCGAAAAAGTCCGCATCGTCGCGTTATGCGACGTCGATTCCGAAGTCCTCGCCAAGGGCGTCGCCAGCTTTGAAAAAGAGGGCAACCCGGTCACCGGCTACCGCGACCTGCGGAAGCTCCTGGAGAATCAGGAAATCGACGCCATCTCCATCGCTTCCCCCAACCACTGGCACGCGCTCGGCGCCATCTGGGCCGTGCAGGCCGGCAAAGACGTGTATTTGGAGAAGCCCGTTTCCCACAACGTCTTCGAAGGCCGCAAAATCGTCGAAGCGGCCCGCAAATATGGCCGGATCGTGCAGACCGGCACGCAAAGCCGCTCCAGCTTCGCCATCAAAGAAGCCGTCGCTTGGGTGCGTGCCGGCAATCTCGGTAAGATCAAGGTGGCCCGGGGGCTCTGCTACAAACCCCGCAATAGCATCGGCAAGGTGACCGCGCCCACCGCCATTCCGGCCCACATTGATTACGATCTCTGGTGCGGCCCGGCGCCCAAGGTGCCCCTCATGCGGACGCGCCTGCACTACGATTGGCACTGGGTCTGGGACACCGGTTGCGGTGACTTGGGCAACCAAGGCATCCACCAGATGGACATCGCCCGCTGGTTCCTCGGCGAAACAGCCTTAAGCCCGCGCGTCTTCAGCGTCGGCGGCCGGTTGGGCTACGTGGACGACGGGGAAACTCCCAATACTCAGTTCGTTTACCACGACTACGCCGCCGCTCCGTTGATCTTTGAAGTCCGCGGGCTGCCGGAGAAAAAAGGCGCCCCGCAAATGGACAAATATCGGGGCGGCAGTGTCGCCGTGATCATCGAATGCGAAAACGGCCACGTGCTCGTGCCGAACTATTCCTCGGCCATCGCCGTGGATCTCGCGGGCAACGAGCTCAAGCAGTGGTCTGGGGCCAAGGATCACTACGAAAACTTCTACGGCGCCGTTCGCACCCGGAAGGTCACTGATCTCACCGCCGACATCCTCGAAGGCCACCTCTCCAGCGCCCTGTGCCACACCGGCAACGTGAGTCTGCGCTTGGGCCAAAAGCTCGCCCCCGAAGCCATCAAGGACCGGCTCAAGAGTGATCCCGCCGCCAACGCGACCTTCGAGCGCATGGCCGCGCACTTGGAGGCCAACGCGGTGGATCTCACCGCCACGCCGCTGACCTTCGGCGAGTATTTGGAGATGAACCCGAAGAAGGAGAAATTCACCAACCACCGCAAGGCCAACGACCTGTTGACCCGCGAATACCGCAAGCCCTTCGTCGTGCCGAACAAGGTGTAACTTCCGCCGCCCGACTCAACCCCTCACCCCGGCCCTCTCCCCTCATCGGATGAAGGGCGAGAGGGAGGAGCGACGGCGGGGCGACACGAGGTGTTTCCTTCTCCCATCCGTGGAGGAGGGGAGAAGGTGGCCGAAGGCCGGATGAGGGGTGTGTTGACGCCGCCGCCCAACGAAACCCCTCACCCCGGCCCTCTCCCCTGAGCCGATGAGGAGAGAGGGAGGAGCGGCGGCGGGACTACAAGGC